>CAIQNH010000102.1 GCA_903873135.1 uncultured Actinomycetes bacterium | reverse complement strand
TCCTGACGGGAGACGGCCCGGTCGGGGAACCCGGAGCGAGGGTGCTCCCGGAACCTCGTGAGCTCGGCGGACCGCACGACTGGAGCGGAGTGCAGGCACCGGGACGAAGCGAACCGATGCGTTGGTGTCGGAGGGGGGACTTGAACCCCCACGCCCTTGCGGGCACCAGCCCCTCAAGCTGGCGCGTCTGCCAATTCCGCCACTCCGACGTGGGCCCCACCGGGGTGGGACAGCGTTCGACTCTAGCGCAACCGACCCACCTACTCGAAGGTCGGCAGACCGCCGGGTGACATCACCTGCGCTGCGGGCTGGACGACGAACGGGTCGGGCGGCCGGGCCACCTCCGGGTCCTTGTGCTCGTAGTCCAGTGTGTGCAGGACGTGGCGGATGGACTCGAGCCGAGCACGCTTCTTCTCGTTGGAGTTGATCACCGTCCACGGGGTGGTCGGGTTGTCGCTGTGGACGAGCATGGCGTCACGGGCCCGGGTGTAGTCGTCCCACTTGGTCTGGGCGGCCTCGTCGATCGGACTCATCTTCCACATGCGCAGCGGGTCGGTCCGTCGGTCCTCGAACCGCGTGGCCTGGTTCTTCTTGGAGACGGCGAACCACAGCTTGAACAGGTGGGTGCCGGACTCCACGACGCTGCGTTCGAACCCGGGGACCTGCCGGTAGAACTCGCCGTACTCCTGCGGGGTGCAGAACCCCATGACGATCTCGACGCCGCCCCGGTTGTACCAGGACCGGTCGAACAGCACGACCTCGCCGGCGGTCGGCAGGTGCTGCACGTACCGCTGGAAGTACCACTGGCCGCGCTCGGTGTCGTTGGGCTTGGTGAGCGCCACCACGCGCGCACCACGTGGGTTGAGGTTCTCCGTGAATCGCCGGATCGACCCACCCTTGCCGGCGGCATCACGTCCCTCGAAGAGGATCACGATGCGCTGACCGGTCTCCTTGACCCACTGTTGGACCTTCAGGAGCTCGATCTGCACCAGTCGCAGGTCGGCCTCGTACTCCTTCGTCCCGAGCTTGTCGGGGTACGGAGGCTTGTCCTCCATGTGCTCGATGCTCAGTTCCCCCACCGTGAGTTCGCTCGCGTGTGTCACGGCGTCACGGTAGCGGATCGACCGCGAGCGACCCGGGGGGCACCCCCTGGGCGATCGACCACAGCTCCCCCACCCGTTCCGGACCGAGACGCGGACGCAGGGCGGACGGCGACAGCCCCGGCGCGCTGACGGGCAGCCGCACGCGGAGCACTCCGGGCAGCACACGAAAACGCAGCGGCGGCTCGAGCTGGATCGACTCGCCGTCGAGCCCCACGTTCAGCGTGCGGGCGCCCGTCACCTCGAGCGTCTGGGTCTGCCACGTCGAGACCTCCACCGGTCCGAGCAGCCCCGCCCCGGGCTGGACGAGCACCACGCCCAGCTCGCCGTCCCGGAGGCTGGGACGGGACCCGAACCCGGGACGTGGCGAGAGCTCGTAGCGGTTGTTGGACACCAGCAGGACCACGGCGTCGGTGTGCCGGCGGCCGGTGTCGTCGACGACCTCGATCCCGAGGGGGTCGGCTCCGGGGCCGACCAGATCGGGGAGCCGCTGCAGTGCGGTGCCGAGCTTGTTGCCCCGGTACTGCTCGTCGGCGACCACCTCGCCGTAGACCCCGACCGAGACGTTGTTCACGAACGTGTGGCCGTTGACCCGGGCCAGGTCGACCCGCATGGAGTTGGAACGGACGAACGCCCCGAGCGCCTCCACCGGGTCGGTCCGGTCCAGCCCGAGGTCGAGGGCGAAGTGGTTGCGTGTCCCCGCCGGAACGCACACGAAGGGCACGCCGTACTCGCAGGCGACGTCGGCCACCACCGCCATCGTGCCGTCGCCACCAGCCGCACCCAGGCAGTCCGCTCCCCCGTCGACGGCGGCACGGGCCAGGGCCCGCAGGTCGACCCCCGGTTCGATCAGCACCACCCGGACCCCTCGAGCCTCGGCCTCGGCGACCAGGTTCGTCCGGACGGCCGTCCCCCCACCGGAGCGTGGGTTGACGAACAGGACCGGCCGCTCGACACGGTGGCGGCTCCGCGGCAGCCTCGACTGCTCCGAGCGCGGCACGTGGTAGAGCGCGGCTGCCGCCGAGCCGCCGCCGAGGAGCACCAGGAGGGCGCCGGCGAACACCAGCCCGACGCCCCGGTCGGCGGACCACACCAGCCACAGCGAGACGAACCCCAGGCCGAACGAGGCGATCACCCACGACCACCGGCTCGTGCCGCGGCGACCCAACGCCCTCCAGAGGAAGGCCGGGGCGGGCGCCAGCACCAGGGCGGCCAGGAGGAGCTCGGGGAGGCCCAGGACGAACCCCACGAGGGCGAGCACCGCACCGACGGGCGTGGCGACGAGCGCGAGGACGGCCTCGATCCTCCGCCGGAGCGAGATGACACGCCGCTCGCCGTCCACGGCAGCCGGCCTAGACGTCGATGACGAGCGCGAAGATCAGCGTGTTGAACGCGAACAGGAGCGCGATCACGACGGTGATGCGATCCAGGTTCTTCTCCATGACCGTCGAGCCGGCCGCCGACGCACCGAGACCCCCACCGAACATGTCGGACAGGCCACCGCCCCGACCCGAGTGGACGAGGACGAGCACGATCAGCGCCAGACCGAGGCCGAACTGGAGGATCCAGAGGATGAGACGGGCGATGTCCACGGCGGTCGATCGTATCAGTGCTGGCGGAACTGGACGATCGCAGCGAACTCGTCGGGATCCAGGCTCGCCCCGCCCACGAGTGCCCCGTCGACGTCGGGCTGGGCCATGAGCTCGGCGATGTTGCCGGGCTTCACGGAGCCCCCGTACTGCACCCGCACGGTGGCAGCCGCCTCGGCCGACCAGGCGTCGGCCACGACCGAACGGATGTGGGCGCACATCGTCTGGGCGTCCTCGGAGGTGGCCGTCCGTCCCGTCCCGATCGCCCAGATGGGCTCGTAGGCCACCACCAGCCCTCCCACCTGGGTGGCGCTCAGCCCGGCGAGACCGGCCCGGACCTGGTGTTCGACCCTGCGTTCGGCCTCACCGGCCTCCCGCTCCTCGAGGGTCTCGCCGCAGCACACGATCGGCGTCATGCCGGCGGCGAGCGTCGCCGAGGCCTTGCGGTTGACCGTCTCGTCGGTCTCGCCGAAGAACTGGCGCCGCTCCGAGTGCCCGACGATGACGTACGCCACGTCGAGCTTGGCGAGCATCGTCGGCGACACCTCGCCGGTGAAGGCTCCCTCCGACTCCCAGTAGGTGTCCTGCGCCCCCAGGACGATGTCCATCCGATCGCTCTCGATGAGCGTCTGCACCGACCGCAGGTCGGTGAAGGGCGGGTGCACCGTGACCACCACACCGTCCGACTCCTCCTCGCCCAAGCGGTAGTGCAGCTTCTGCACGGCCTGGATCGCCTCGAAGTGGTTCTTGTGCATCTTCCAGTTGCCGCTGATCAGCGGTGTCCGTTCCTCGGCCACGTCGGTACCTCCCGGTCCGGTCAGTCCCGGGCGTTGGGCGCGTTGCGCAGCGCGTCCAACCCGGGCAGGTCACCCTGTTCGATGAGTTCGAGCGACGCGCCGCCGCCCGTGGAGATGTGGTCGATCCGGTCGGCCAGACCGAACTGGGCCACCGCAGCGGCCGAGTCGCCGCCGCCGATGACGGTGGTGCCGCGGCAGTCGGCGACCGCCTCGGCCACGGCCTGCGTGCCGGCGGCGAACCGAGTGTCCTCGAACACGCCCATGGGGCCGTTCCACAGCACCGTCCGGGCCTCCGCGATCGCGTCGCCGAACTCAGCTGCCGATCCCGGCCCGATGTCGAGCCCCATCCACCCGTCGGGGACGTCACGGCCGACCGTGCGGACCTCGCCCCCAGCTGCCGGGTCGCCGATGACACCACCGGGGCCGAGCGCCACCACGTCGCTCGGGAGCAGCAGCCGGTCGCCGTGGGCCTCGAGCAGGGCCGCACACGCCCCCACCTGGTCGGGTTCGCACAGCGAGGCACCGACCGAGTGGCCCAGGGCCGAGAAGAACGTGAAGCACATCCCGCCACCGACGAGCACCCGGTCGGCCACGTCGAGCAGCGCCTCGAGCACCCCGAGCTTGTCCGAGACCTTGGACCCCCCGGTGATCGCCACGAACGGGCGCCTCGGGTGCTCCCGGAGGCCGAGCAGGACCTCGACCTCCCCGGCCAGCAGGAATCCGGCGGCCGACGGCAGCGTCCGGGGCGGCCCGACGATCGACGCGTGGGCCCGGTGGGACGCGCCGAACGCGTCGTTCACGTAGGCGTCCTGGCCCTCCACCAGTCGGGCGACGAAGTCCGGGGAGTCGCTGGTCTCCCCCGGGTCGAACCGCAGGTTGTCGAGCAGCTCGACGCCCGGGAGCAGCTCGGCCAGCCGCGCCCGGACAGGCTCGACCGAGTACCTCGGGTCGGGCGCGCCCTCGGGTCGGCCCAGGTGGGTGCACGCCGTGACCGTCGCCCCCTGCTCCTGCAACCACCGCAGCGTGGGGATCGCGGCGCGGATGCG
>CAIQNH010000101.1 GCA_903873135.1 uncultured Actinomycetes bacterium | reverse complement strand
GGTCGTGGCAGCGGTCGTGGCAGTGGTCGTGGCAGCGGTCGTGGCCTCGCCGTCGCTGCTCGCCTCGAGGTCGGTCACGGCGACCATCCTGCCGCGCAGGACAGCCGGGCGGCAATCACCGGACCGGGAGGTGCTCGATCGACCCGGCCACGACGGAGGCGAGCTCCGGCAGGAACGCCCGGAACGGACTGGACCGCCGCCAGTACATGGCGATCTCACGCTCCGGTACGGGGTCGGCGAACTGCACCAGGGTGACGGCGGCGGGCGTCACCACCGGCGGTTCCGTGGCGAGCTGGGGCAGCAGCGTGACCCCGACCCCGGCTGCGACCATCTGCCGGAGCGTCTCGAGGCTCGTGGCCCGGAATCCGCGACGCTCGCTGCCACCCGCCAGGTGGCACACCGACAGCGCCTGCTGACGCAGGCAGTGACCCTCCTCGAGGAGCAGCAGTTCCTCACCGGCGAGCACGTCGGTGGACACCGGCCCCTCCTGCGTCGCGAGCGGGTGGTCCGACGGCACGGCGAGCACGAAGCGCTCGCCGAACAGCGGCTCCTCGTGCAGGGAGTCGTCCTCGACCGGTCGGGCCAGCACCGCCACGTCGAGCGTCCCGTCCCGGAGGCCCTGGTGCAGCACCTCGGTCTTCTCCTCGACGAGGAGCAGCTCGAGTGCCGGGAACCGACGGCGGAGGTCCGGGACGACACGGGGCAGCAGGTAGGGCGCCAGCGTCGGGAACACGCCGATGCGCAGCGACCCCGCTGCCGGATCCTGCGCCTGTCGGGCGTCGTCCACGATGGCGTCCGCCTCCCGGATGATCGCCCGGGCCCGCTCCACGACCTGCTCGCCCACGGCGGTCAGGGTCACGTGGCGGGGGTTGCGCTCGATCAGCTCCACGCCCAGATCACGCTCCAGCTTGCGGATCTGGGTCGACAGGGTCGGCTGGCTCACGAAGCAGGCCTCGGCAGCCCGACCGAAGTGCCGCTCGTCGGCCACCGCCACCAGGTAGCGGAGGTCGCGCAGGTTCACGCGGGGACCGGCGACCGGATCAGGTGGTCGAAGGCGCTCAGGGCAGCGGTGGCGCCGGCGCCCATCGAGATCACGATCTGCTTGTAGGGGACGGTGGTGCAGTCGCCAGCGGCGAAGACGCCGGGCACCGAGGTCTGGCCACGCTCGTCGACGACCACCTCGCCCCGCGGCGAGAGCTCGACCGTCCCGTCGAGCCACTCGGTGTTGGGGAGCAGGCCGATCTGCACGAACACGCCGTCCAGATCGACCTGGTGGACCTCGGAGGTGGCCCGGTCCTGGTAGCGGATGCCGGTCACCGCCGAGCCGTCCCCGACGACCTCGGTGGTCGCCGCTCCGAGCACCACCTCGGTGTTGTCCATGGAGTGGAGGCGCCGCTGGAGGACCTCGTCGGCACGGAGCTGGTCGTCGAACTCGACCACGGTCACGTGGCCGACGATCCCGCCCAGGTCGATCGCCGCCTCGATGCCGGAGTTCCCTCCCCCGATCACGGCGACACGCTTGCCCTTGAACAGCGGTCCGTCGCAGTGGGGGCAGAAGGTCACACCCTTGTTGCGGTAGTCGTCCTCGCCGGGCACGCCGAGCGTCCGCCAGCGGGCGCCGGTCGACAGCACGACGCTGCGCGCCCGGAGGGACGCGCCGCTCGCGAGCTCGACCACGTGCATCCCCGACTCGTCCGCCGCCGGGACCAGCCGCAGCGCCTGCTGCCGGTTGATCACCGTCACGTCGTAGGAGAGCACGTGCTGCTCGAGCGCGGTGACGAGCTTCGGTCCCTCGGTGTAGGGCACCGAGATGAAGTTCTCGATCCCCATCGTGTCGAGCACCTGGCCACCGAAGCGTTCGGTGACGATGCCGGTGCGGATCCCCTTCCGGGCCGCGTAGATGGCGGCCGACGCGCCGGCAGGACCGCCGCCCACCACGAGGACGTCGAACGGGGCCTCCTCGGCCACGGCCGCAGCGGCTCGGGCCTCGGCGCCGCTGTCGAGCCGGCCGAGGATCTGCTCGAGGTCCATGCGGCCACTCTCGAAGAACTCGCCGTCGAGGAAGACCATCGGCACGGACTTCACTCCGCGCTCCTCCACCTCGTCGGCGAAGAGCGCACCGTCGATCGCCGTGTGCCGGATCCGCGGATTGAGCACGCTCATGAGGTTGAGCGCCTGCACCACGTCGGGGCAGTTCTGGCAGGACAGCGACATGTAGGTCTCGAAGTCGAACCCCCCCTCGAGCGCCCGGACCTGCTCGGCAACGTCGTCGCTGATGGCACCCGGGTGCCCGCCGACCTGCAGGATGGCCAGGACCAGCGAGGTGAACTCGTGGCCGCCGGGGATCCCGGCGAAGCGGACCTGCACGTCGGTGCCGGTCCGCACGATGGCGAACGACGGGCGC
>CAIQNH010000100.1 GCA_903873135.1 uncultured Actinomycetes bacterium | reverse complement strand
GGTTCAGGAGGGCCGAACGTTCGGCCGCGGGGACGTGCACCGGCGTGGCCCCCACCCCCCAACCGGCCAGCTCGGGCGGCTCCACCCCCGGTCCGTCCGGTCGGGGTCCGGCGGACCGCAGGGCCCCGGCCAGATCGAATCCGGCGAGACCCGCGTCGGCCCCGTTGCCGGACCTGGCGGTCACCTCGTCCCAGGCGTCGATCGCCTCGACCAGATCGGCGGGACCTCCGGCGGACGCGACGTCCCGGCACGCAGCGACGACCTCGAGCGCGACGCCGGGCACCGTCGGGTCGGGCCGCTCGAGCCGGCGGACCCGCTCCGGATCCCACGGAGCCTCGAAGAGGGACTCCACCAGGTCGCGCCGGTCCTGGGCCACGAGCGCCATCTCGGTGGTCAGGCACTTGAGGCACCGACCGCAGTTGCCCACCCGCCCCGACTCCCAGCAGACCTGCAGCGACCTCGCGAGCGCCGGGACCCGGAGGACCTGGGCGACCTTGTCGAACCGGGTGCGGTCGGCCGCTGACTCCGTGAGCTGGACCCCGGCCGTGGACCACGCCGCTGCGAGGCGTCGGGTCAGTCCGTGAGGACGGCCCCGGGCCGCCTCGGTCGCCGCAGCGACCGGCTGGGCCACCACGACCTCGCCGCAGCCCGATCCGAGGACGTGGGCCGCTCCCGCCAGCACCGCCCCGTGGGTCCGGTCCCACCCGGTGTACCGGTCGGCGACCGACCGCAGGTTGCTCCGCAGCTCGACGAGGGGCAGCCCCACCTCCTCCGCCACGGCCCGGGTCGACGCCAGCTGGGTCCGTTCCACCTCAGGACTCCAGAGCGCGTCGTTGCCCCAGATGCTCACCAGCGCGTCGATCCGGGGCGCCTCACCGAGCAACGCCGAGGCGACCTCGGCGGACGAGTCCACCCCACGACTGAACATGGCCGCCCGGCGGGACGGCCGGACGGAGGCGGGCGCCCGCACCTCGGCCCGAACGACCGGCTGCCGCCACCCCCACCAACTGCGAGTGAGGTCGGCGACCTCGGCCAGACCGAGGAGCAGGGCCGGGTCGACCGGATCGTCCACCTCCAGGTCCTCACCGAGCGCACCGGCCAGCAGCCCTGCGAGCGGCAGGAAGGCGTCGACGCCGACCTCCGCCGTGCGGAGCCACGGGAGGTCCACGGGCACGTCGAAGCACCAGACGTCGGTCGATCCGCCCCCGCTGACCTCGCACGAGATCCGCTCCACGCCGGCGAGGCGGTCGACCCGGACCGGGTGGACCCTCACGAGGCAGAGACGCTAGCGGTGGCGCCACACCGGCGCCCATCCGACGGTGGCGGCGCTGCGGTCCCGACGGGACCCGCCGCGTTCCGGGTGGTGGGCGTACACAGACTCGAACTGTGGACCTCTGCCGTGTGAAGGCAGCGCTCTAGCCAACTGAGCTATACGCCCGGGGGCCGTCACTGTAGCCGTCGGGCTCCCGGGGCCGGAAAGCCGACGGCCACCGGGGCGGGCCGCTCGGTGGACCTCCGGCGTACGCTCGGACGGTGAGCTTCCCCGCCGGCGCCCGGCTCTCGGTCGCCCGGGCCCCCTGGACCACCGACGAGAACCCCTACCAGCTCGCCGTCTACGCAGCGCTGGCAGCCCACGGCATCGACCTGGTCGGCACCGCCGACCTGTCCGAGGAGTGGCCGACCGACCCCGCCCCCGACGTGCTCCACATCCAGTGGCGACTCGACCGACTGGCCCGCCGGGCCCCGCAGGGCGAGGACCCCGCCACCTGGGTCTGCGACCGCCTGGATCAGGTCCGCCGCACGGGCACCACCCTCGCGTGGACGGTGCACGAGCCCGGAGCCCTGCTCGACCCCGCCGACCCCTACCGGTCGAGCGTCGAACGCCACCTGCTCACCCACGCCGACGTCGCCCTCGTCCACGACGAACCGACCGCACGGCTCGTGACCGCCCTGGCCCGACCGCTCCGGACCCGTGAGCTCCCCGTCGCGACGACCCCGCTCGGCGACTACCGGCCGTTCGTCGAGTCGACCCCGCTCGACGCCGAGGCCCTGGACGACGCCCGTGATCGCCTGGGTGTCGGCGCGCACCAGCGGCTCGTGCTGGCGCAGGGGGCGTTGCGGGCCGACAAGGACCTCCCGCTGCTCGTGGCCGCGTTCGATCGTCTCGGACGCGACGACGTCGTCCTGGCCGTGGCGGGCAGGATCGCGGACGCGACCTCGAGCGCGACCCTCCGTTCGCTCGGGCGACGGAACGTCCGGATCCTCCCGAGGCACCTCCCGTCGGCCGACGTCGCGGCCCACTACGCGGTCGCCGACCTGGCGGTGCTGGCCCGACGGGTCGACTGGACGCCGTCGTCGCTGCTGTTCGCCGTGGCGCACGACACGCCCGTCGTCGCTCCCGATCTGCCGACGAACCGGGCGGCGATCGGTGACCGGGGTGCGACCTGGGCGACCCCGGGCGACCCCCTGGCCCTCGCCGCTGCCCTGCGCCGGGCGCTGGACGACCCGACTGCCGCAGCGGCGACGCTGCGGGCGGCGCAGCGGCACGTCGCCGACCGGTCCTGGGGCCGGTCCGCACGGATCGCCGCACGGGCGCTCAGCGCCGCAGTGGCCGACCGTCGGGCGACTGCTCCCGACCCGGAACCGGCGACCACGGGACCCTGAGCCGGGTGGACGTCCTCCTGGTCGACACCCTGTCGGTCCCGGGCGGGGCCGAACGCTCCCTCGCCCACCTGGCCGGCGCCCTCCCCGGCCACGGCGTCCGGGCCCGGGCGCTCGTGGGCGAGCCCGGGCCGCTCGTCGACTGGTTCGAGCAGGTCGGCTGCCACGTCGACGTCGCCGAGGACCTCCCGGACGCCGTGGCCCGCTCGCTGCGGGACCACCCGACCGACGCCGTGCTCGCCGTCGGAGCCCGGGGCCACCTCGTGACGGCCGACGCCGCCACGGCCGCCGCAGTGCCCGCAGCCTGGTGGATGGAACTGGTGCCGAACGGTCGACCCGCCGAGGTGGAGGTGCTCGACCTGCCGACCGCGGCGATCCTGGCGCCGTCCCCGCCGGTCGTCGAGGCGCAGCGACGACTCCTCCGCGGGACGGCGGCCGAGTGTCCGGTCCACCTGGTCCCGCCGGGGATCCCGACGCGACGACTGGCCGACCGTCGACACGAGCGGGCCGGGGCACGGGTCGCGCTCGGCTGGGACGACCGGATCATCGTCGGACTGATCGCCCGCCTCGACAGGAACAAGGGCCAGACAACGTTCATCGAGGCCGCCGCCCGACTGGCGGACCACGACGACCGGCTCCGGTTCGTCGTCGCCGGTGGCGCCGTCCTGGGCCGGGAGGGCCGCCTCGCCGACCACCTGGCGACGCTCGTCGAACGGTACGACCTGGGCGACCGGCTCCGACTGCTCGGCCACGTCGACGACCCCGTTCCCCTCCAGGCCTCGCTCGACGTGGCGGTCAACGCGTCCGTCCACGAGTCCTTCGGCCTCTCGGTGCTCGAGTCCATGACGCTCGGAACGCCGGTCGTGGCGACGCGGACCGAGGGGTCCTCGTACCTGCTCGACGGCGGCACGGCCGGGTGGCTCTGCGACCTGCTCGACACCGGTGCCCTGGTCGACGCCATCACCGAGGTGGTCGCCGACCTCGACGGCGTCGACGACCCGACCGATCTCCCGCGTGTGCGCCTCGCCCGACGACGCGCCCGGGCGTTCGATGCCGACCGGACCGGCGAGCTGGCCGCTGCGGTGCTCCGCGTCCTGGTCGACGCCACCTGACGCCGGAGGCGACCCACCGGGCGGTCGCGAGCCACCGGTCGGTAGCATCCCGCCGTGAGGACTGCGGAGCTGCTCGACCCTGCCGACGCGGTCGACCTCCTGGAGGACCGGCCCGAGTGGACGACCTCTGTGTTCACGACTCCGGCCTGGTGGGCCGCTGCGCTCGGCGAGCTCGGCCGGGGACGAGACGTGAGGATCGCCGCCCTGCGGGACGGGTCGCGGCTCATCGGCATCGTCGGCGTGGTGGTGGACGACGAACGACGTCTGGCCCGGCTCGTCGGTGACCCCGTCAGCGACCGGACCGGTCCGCTGCACGCCGGGACCGACACTCCCCTCGTGGCGGTCCGGTTCGCGGACGTCCTCGACCAGCTCGTGCCCGACCACGCGCCGTTCCGGACCGACGGCCTGGACCCGGTCCTCGGCCACGCCGACCCGTCCGGATCGATCGTCGCGGTGCCGTGTCCCGTCATCCGCCTCGACCGCTCGTGGGAGGACTACCTCGCCGGGCCGGCCGCCCGTCGACGGCGACGGATCGCCGCTGCGGCGGCACGCCTCCTGGAACAGCCCCACGTCGAGGTCGTCGAGCACGGCGCGCCCGGAGGGATCGACGCCGCACTGGACGAGCTCGGACGCCTGCACGAGCTGCGCTTCGGCCCGGACCACGGACTGTTCCGTGGTCGCCTCGGCGCGTTCCTGCGCCGGGCAGTGGGCGGGTTGAGCAGGACCGGGGACGCGACGATCCGGATCCTGCACCTGCACGGGACGGCCGTCGCAGCGATCCTGTTGCTGCGCCACGGACGCAGCGTCAGCTTCTACCAGTCCGGCTGGGATCCGTCGTGCAGCGGGTTGTCCGTCGGCCGGGCGCTGCTCGCCGACACCATCCGCGAGGAGTTCGTCCGCTCGCAGCGCCCGGACGGGCCGGCGACGTTCGAGCTGCTGCGCGGCGACGAGGCGTACAAGTCCTACTGGGCCGACCACGACGACGTCGTGGTGGAGCTGACACGCCCGGCACGGGGCGGTCGCAGCTGGCCCGACGGGTTCACGGCGTGATCGTCGACCGGGTCACGGTCGCCGAGACCGACGAGGGGTGGCTGCGATCGGCCCGTGTCACCGGTCGATCGGGCGAGCTGACCCTCGAGTTCCACGTCCCGGCCGTCGACGGCTCGACCCCGCACACCGAGGACGCCGCCGCGTTCCTGGCCGCCACCCTCCTGCCCGCCATGCTCGACGGCGAGGACCTGCGCGTCGACGCACCGGTCTCGGCCCGGACGCTGTCCGGCAGCGACGAGGTGGTGACGGCGTTCACCCGCTGGGACCACCGGCTCCGGCCGCCGACCATCACGACCGCTGGCCCCGTCGAGCCGCGACCGCCCGCCTCGGCGACGGGGTGCTGCTTCTCCCGTGGCGCCGACTCCATGGTGAGCGCCGTGGTGGAACGTGCCCCGGCGGAGACGCTCACCCACCTGATCCACGTGGTCGGTCTGGAACCGGTCCACTCGCCGGCGACGCAGGCCGAGGAGATCCGTCTCGCCCGGCACGTCGGCGACCTGGTGGGCCTGCCGGTGGTGGTGCCGCGCACGAACGTGCGGCGGCTGACCGATGGTCGCTGCGACTGGGCCGACGCGCACGGCGCCACGCTGGCGTCCCTCGCGCTGGCGACCGACGGCCTGTTCGGCCGGGTCGTCGTCCCGTCCACCCAGGCCGTGGACGAGATCGTCCCGTTCGGCTCGAGTCCGATCCTGGAACCGCACCTCTCGAGCGAGTCCGTCACCGTGGTGCACGACAGCGTGTCGCTGGACCGCGTCGGCAAGGTCGTCCTGCTCGCCCGCGATCGACCCGACCTGCTCCCCCACCTGAAGGTCTGCTGGGCCGAGGACCGTCCCGACAACTGCGGCCGGTGCGGCAAGTGCCTGCTCACGATGTGCGCCCTGCAGGCCGCGGACGCCCTCCACCTGGCCACCGGATTCCCGGACCGGATCCCGCTCGAGGAGATCCGTCGGCTCCGACCCGCACCGATCCAGTCACGCCAGCACTGGGTGGCGGTCGCCCGTGCACTCGGCGCAGACGGTGACCGGGGGGCGACCCGGGGGGCCGTCCTCGAGGCCCTGCGCCGGGCGGCGCGGCCGGGCCCCCGGGAACGGGCGCTCCAGTGGTGGGAGTTCCTCCGAGGCCGACGAGCGGACCCGGCGCCCAGCTGGAAGGACCCAGCGCGCGGCTTCGAGTGGCGTCACCACACCGAGATGCTGTCGCTGATGCAGCGCGGACGACCCGCCCGGCCGATCTCGCCGCAGGCGGAGGAACCGACCGTCCTGGCCAGGGCCCGCCCGAGGGGGGACTGAGCCGAACCGGTGCTCAGGAGCCGCTGTCGGGTACCCAGCCGTCGAGCGTCCGCAGGCACACCCCCTCGTTGGTGTTGAGACGGGCGAACACCTCCCCCTCCCTGCACGCCTGCGCCGAGGACACCCCGTTCAGTCCGATCACCGCGGTGTGCTCGTACTCGCAGCCCACCGTGCGGAGACTGCCGTCCGCCTGTCGGGTGACGCAGTCGGAGTCGGCGGCGAGGGGCGGGGGCCGGGTGTCCACGCTGTCGGTCCCGCCGTCGGCACCCCGCCCGCCTGCGAGCGCCGTGCCCACGAACAGCACGACCGCCAGGAGCAGGGCGGCGACGATCGGGCCCCGACGCAGCAGGAAGAACGACGCGGCGCCCATCGGCGGCTCGTCGGGGTCGACCTCGGCGGCCCGACGCCGGGCCCAGTACTCGTCCGGATCGTCGAACTCGGGAGACGATCCCGACCCGGGACCGGCGGGACGCGACGCCCCACCGCCCGGAGCAGCGCCGGTCGGCGGCCGCAGCGACCGGTCGTAGGCGCTGCGACGGTCGGGGTCCGACAGGGTCGTCCAGGCGGCGTTGACCTCGCGCATCCGGCGCTCGGCCAGCTGACGCTCCGCCGGAGAGGCACCCGACTGGCGGTCCGGGTGCAGCAACTGGGCCAACTGCCGGTGGGCGGCCCGGATCTGGGCCGCCGACGACGTCGGCGTGACGCCGAGCACCTCGTAGTGCGTGCGACCGGGCGGACCTGCCACCCGATCAGACTACGACGCCTCGGCGAGGTACTCTGCAGGGGTGAAGGTACTTCGGCCATCGAATGATTCGACGGACGAAGCGCCCCCGCTCGCAGCCCGGGGCAGGCCGGGCTCGATCTCCGCAGCGCTGCGGCACCAGCCCTACCGACGGGTCTGGCTCGGTCAGCTCGCGTCCAACACCGGGTCCTGGATGCAGAACGTGGTGCTGGGACTGCTGGCCTACGAGCTCACGGGCGCCGCGTGGTTCGTCGGTCTCCTGACCTTCGCCCAGCTCGGCCCCATGCTGGTCCTCTCCCCGTGGGGCGGCCTGCTGGCCGACCGGTTCGACCGACGCCGCCTGCTGGTGGCCATCGCGTGCACGCAGCTGGTGCTCGCCGGCGCGCTCGCCGTCGTGACCCTCGACAGCACACCCAGCAAGCTCCTCATCACCCTGCTCGTGGCCGGCAACGGGATCGGTGCGGCGCTCTACGTCCCGATCCTCACCGCCTGCATCCCGGCACTGGTCGGATCACGAGACATCCAGGGCGCCGTGGCGCTCAACTCCGTGGCGCTCAACGGGAGCCGGATCGTCGGACCCCTCGTCGGCGGTGCGCTCGCTGCGCTCTGGTCGACCTCGGCCGTGTTCGCACTGAACGGCGCGACCTTCCTGGTGGCGGTCTGGGCACTCCTCACCGTGCGCGCGGACTTCCGACCGGTGGGTCGGCCACCGACGAGCCCGCTCGCCGACCTGCGCGACGGGTTCCGGGTCGCCTCCACGGACCCGGTGATCCGGCGCGTGCTGGTCACCATCGGCACCTACTCGTTCTGCTCCCTCGTGTTCATCTACGAGATGCCCCTCATCGCATCGGAACGGCTCGGCCTCGACGAGTTCGGCTACACGCTGCTGTTCGCCACCTTCGCCGTCGGCGCGGCCATCGGAGCGCTCAGCTCGGGGTCGTTCCTGGTGGCGCACAACCGGTGGACCGTGTCCCGGGTCGCCCTGGCGCTGTTCGCCGTCGGCCTGTCCACCCTGACCCTGGCGACCCACCCGCTCGTCGCCGGCGCCGGTGCGTTCGTGGCCGGTCTCTGCTACTTCACGATCGTGACCACGCTGTTGACCACCCTCCAGCTCCGGGCCGACGACTCGGTGCGTGGCCGGATCATGGGACTGTGGATGATGGCCTGGGCCGGCCTCGTCCCCGTCGGGGCGTTGATCGCCGGACCGACCATCGACGCCGTCGGGCTGGTCCCCGTCCTGCTCACCGGGGCCGGGGTCGCCCTGGTGCTGGCCGTCAGCCTGCGCGACCCGAGCCCGTGAGCGCTGCGGCCACCCGCTCCAGGCCCGCGCTCCTGGACGCCTTCACCAGCACGGCGTCGCCCGGCGCCAGTCCGGCCACGGCCGCCACTGCGGCGTCCACGTCGGGGACCGGCTGCACCCCGTAGAGCTCGGTACCGACCGCCACCAGCTCGACGCCGAGCTCGGCGGCCACGGCGGCGACCCGGCGGTGCTCGTCCGCCTCGTCCCCGCCCAGCTCGGCCATGTACCCGAGGACGGCGACCCGGCGGCCGGCCTCCAGCGACGCGAGCGCCCGCAGCGCCGCCACCATCGACGTCGGGTTGGCGTTGTAGGCGTCGTTCAGGACCACCACACCCGTGTCCGTCCGGTCCAGCTCCATCCGCCAGGGTGAGCGCTGCGGATCGGCGAGGCCCGTGGCGATCGCAGCGAGGTCCACCTCGAGCGTCAGTGCCACCGCTGCGGCCGCCAGGGCGTTCGCGACGTTGTGCTCGCCGCGCACCCCGAGGAGGACCGACGTGCGGTCGCCGGACGTGCACAGCTCGAACGACGCCCGCAGGTCGGCGTCGACCGACACGCCCTCGGCCCAGACGTCCGCCGCCCGGTCCCCCGAGGCCGAGAACCTGACCACCCGGCCCGGTGCGCGCGCCGCCATGGCCGACACCCGCTCGTCGTCGGCGTTGAGCACGGCGACCCCGCCGGCGGGGAGCGACTCGACGAGCTCGCCCTTGGTCGCGGCGATCCGGTCGAGCCCGCCCATGAACTCGGAGTGGACCGCGGCCACGAGCGTCACCACGGCCACCGACGGGCGGGCCAGGTCGCAGAGGGTCCGGATGTGCCCGTCGCCGCGGGCCCCCATCTCCACCACCACGGCCTCGACGTCGTCCGGCGCGTTGCACAGGGTCAGCGGGACGCCGAGCTCGTTGTTGAACGAGCGCTCCGACGCCGCCGTCAGGTACCGCTGCTGCAGGACCGACGCCAGCAGGTCCTTGGTCGTGGTCTTGCCGACCGACCCGGTGACGCCGACCACCCGACCGGCGGCCGTCGCCTCGATCCGGTCCCGGGCGAGACGGGCCAGCGCTGCCAGGGCGTCCGACACCGAGTCGACCACGAGCGCCGGCGTGCCGCCGAGCGCCTCCGCGTCGACCCGTTCGACCAGGCACGCCCCGGCACCGGCGGCCACGGCGTCGCCCACGAACCCGTGTCCGTCCCGCTC
>CAIQNH010000099.1 GCA_903873135.1 uncultured Actinomycetes bacterium | reverse complement strand
TCGACGAGCACGCCACCGAGGCGACGACCAGGACGAGGCCGACGCACACGGCCCCTGCAGATCGACCTCGAACCACCGTGCCCCCGTTCCTCGTCTGTGGGATCGACTGTCGACCGCCGACGCGGACCGTAGCCGGGAAGCGCGCGGTGGGACGATCAGACGCCGGTGGACTGACGCTGCAGGACCAGCTCAGCCAGCACCTCGTCGGCGGTGGCCGGCCGGCGGAGGAGGTAGCCCTGGATGAGTCGCCAGCCCAGGTCGCGGAGCACGCCGAGCTCGGCCTCACGCTCGTTGTCACCCTTGGCGTCCCGGGCGTGCAGCACCAGGGCGACGATCCCCAGGACCAGCAGCAGACCGAGCACGACCTGCGACCAGTGGATCCCCCACCTCGGGGTCGGATCCTGCTCGGACCCGGACTCCGCGGGAGCCCTCGTCGTTCGTCGTGACCCCGGGTAGCGCACCGCCACCGAGTGTAGCGGAACCACCACGCTCGCCGTTCGAACCGTTCGCTGTCACACCCGCTCGACACCATGTCCCCGTGGTCGGAGCGGGCGCTCGTCCGGGCCGGCCACGCCACACCCACCGACCGGACCACGCCCCGAGGAGCACCCGTGCAGGACCACACCCACCACCAGATCGAGGACCTCCGCCGGGATCTGGCCGACGCCCTGGACAGCGGGGCGTCCTTCGGAGAGATCCTCTCACTCCGTGAGCGTCTCGGCAGCGCCCTGCTGGACGCCGACCTGCCGCTCGAGGCGATCGAGCACCTGGAGACGGCCGTCCGGATGCGGGCCCACCGTGGCGAACGGGACGACTGGGGCATCCTCGAGATCCAGGGCATCCTCGGCCGGGCCCTCACCGAGGCCCGGCGGTTCGAGGAGTCGATCGCCCTGCTCACCGAGGTCGTCCAGGGCCGCACCCGCGTCCTGGGTCGGGACCACACCTCCACCATGGTCGCCCGGGGCAACCTGGTGCGGGCTCTGGGCCGGAGCGGCCGGGTGCGGGCGGCCATGGTCATGGCCGACGAACTCATCGCCGACCGTCGTCGCCTCCTGGGCGACGACCACCCGTCCACCTTCGACGCCCGGGGCCACCGCGCCCAGTTGCTCGACCTCGCCGGCCGGCCGGAGGAGGCGGTGGTGGAACTCGAGTCGCTGCTCGCCGACCGCATCCGCGTCCTCGGCGCCGGCCACCCGGTCGTGACGTCCACGCGCCACAACCTGGCCACCATCAGGAGTCGTTGCACCGACGCCGACGCGGTCGAGTCCCGCTGGGAACTCGAGCAGAACTACGCCGTGGTCGCCGAGGAACTCGGGGAGGACCACCCCGAGGCGCTGACGGCGCTGGCCGTGCTGGCCGAGCACCTGATGCAGATCGAGGAGTTCGCCGACGCGCTCCGACTGCTCGACATCCTCGTCGAGCGGCGCGGTGCGGTGCTCGGCGAGGACGCCGCACCCACGTTGAACTCCCGGAGCAGTCGCTGCTGGGTCCTGTGGGCCCTCGGTCGCACCAGCGAGGCCACCAACACCCTGGCCGACGTGGTGGCCGACGCCCGCCGCACGCTCGGCCAGGACAACTACCAGACGATCCGCTCGAACCTGCTCCTGGTCGACTTCCTCGAGGGGATCGTCGAGCACGACCCGGACGTCAGCGAGGACGTGGAGAACTGGCTGGAGTGCGAGATGGTGCGGGTCACCCGGGCCGACGTCACTGCGATCGACCGCCGCGACCCGGTCCGGCAGCGGGTGGAGCAGCTCCGGACGGAGTTGCACCTGACGTGACCCGTTCCACCCGAGTTCACTCAACGTCTATTGACTGAACTCGGGTGGCCGTGCCAGCCTGCGGCGTGCCCACACCCGCGCCCGCAGAGGTCCGCGCCGCCCGACACGCTGCGCTCGGCGATCCGACCCGGGTGGCGATCGTCGATGAACTCCGGACCAGTGACCGCTCCCCGGTCGAGCTGCAGCGGCTGCTGGGGCTGGGTTCCAACCTGCTCGCCCACCACCTCGACGTGCTCGCCGGAGCTGGACTGGTCGAGCGGTTCCGATCCAGCGGGGACGGCCGCCGGCGCTACGTGCACCTGGTCCCCGGGAGCCTCGACGAGCTGGTCGCCACTCCCGGCCGGTCACTCGGCCCGGCGCTGTTCGTGTGCACCCACAACTCGGCGCGCAGCCAGTTGGCCGCAGCGATCTGGCACGACACGACCGGCCGACCGGCCCGATCGGCCGGCACCCACCCGGCTCGGGCCGTGCACCCCGGCGCCGTGGCCGCGGCCCGACGGGCCGGTCTCGACCTGCGCGCCGCCCGGCCCCGCGTGCTGGGCAGGATCCCGCCGAACACCACGGTG
>CAIQNH010000098.1 GCA_903873135.1 uncultured Actinomycetes bacterium | reverse complement strand
GACCGGTTCGGCGTCGAGGGCGTCGACGACCGCCCGCCACTCCCGACCCGTGTCCTGGGTCCGGTAGACGGTGAAGGCGACCAGCTCCGAGACCGTGTGGCTCGTGGAGGAGGTCACCGCCGACTCCACGGCGGCGAGCTGCGCGCTGAGCGCGGTGTGCTGGGCCGGCGTCATCGGCGTGTTCGGCTGGTGGGGGCGGCGCAACTGTTCGAGCAGGGGGCTGGGCTGCAGCGGTGCCCCGGTGACGCTGCGGACGTCGTCGAAGACGAGCACCGCGTGGTCGTGGTCGGGCTCCAGCGGGTGTCCGGGGTAGGGCAGGACGGTCAGGAGGTGCGGGGGCCGGAACCGGTCGGCACGCTCCTGCGCCACGACGACCGCAGGTGCCCGTTCGCCGGTCGTGAGGTCGACCAGGAGGACGGAGCCGTCGGGCTGCAGCGTCTCGGACGGTGAGGGCAGCGACGCGTCGTCGAGCGTGACGGTGGACCGAAGGAACACCGCCGTGTTGGTCCCGAACTGGTCGACGGTGGTGGCGGCCCGCTCGACGATCGCCGGGAGGAGCGGCACGGCCGGGAGCGGCTCCACGAGTGGGTTGCTGGCCACGCCGGGCAGGTTGTTCCAGTCGGGCATCCCGCCGTCGGTGCGTCGCACGGCGTTCGGCCACGGCATGGAGAAGAACCCCTCGGCCTGGTTGGGCAGCATCTGGATGGCCGGCACCGGCGGTGTGGGCGGCGGTGGGGCGCAGGCCAGGACTCCGGCCACGAGGGCGGTGCCTCCCAGGGCGGCGAGCACGCGTCGAGCCGGTCGTGACCGTCCGGCGGCGGGTCGGCGGCTCGCTCGCTGCATCGGCTCAGGGTAGGGACGGTTCACTCCACGGTCCAGCCTCCCGGGGGCGGCGCGGGTGCTCGTGGCCCGGTACGTTTCGGGCATGGACGAACCGTGGACAGGCGACGCCTGCGGCCTCGTGGAGGTATTCCGCTCGGGTGAGCGGCACCCCGTGGAGGAGCTCGAGGCCACGTTGGCGGCGATCGAACGCTCGGACCTGAACGCCTTCAGCTACCTCGACGGTGACCGGGCCAGGGAGCTGGCCGCCGCCGCCGACGTGGACGCCCCGTTCGGAGGCGTGCCGCTCGGCATCAAGGAGTTGGATCAGGTGGAGGGTTGGCCGGACACCCACGCCAGTGCGCCCCTCGCCGATCGGGTCGCCTCCTACACCACGACCCACGTCGAGCGGGTCACGGGCGCGGGAGCCGTGCCGGTCGGGTTGACGACGGCGAGCGAGTTCGGCGGGGTGAACCTCACACGCACCGTCCTGAACGGGGTCACCCGCAATCCCTGGGATACGAGCCGGACCCCCGGTGGGTCCTCCGGGGGCAGCGCCGCCGCGGTGGCCGGAGGGCTGGTCGCGCTGGCGACCGGGGGCGACGGCGGTGGCTCGATCAGGATCCCGTCCGGCTTCACCGGGCTGCTCGGTCTCAAGACGACGTTCGGGCGGATCCCCCGGGGTCCCCACTACGACGTCGGGGCGCTCACCGTGACCGTCGGCGGGCTCACCCGGTCGGTCCGGGACACGGCCCGGTGGCTCGACGTCGCCGAGGGGGCCGACCGTCACGACCCGCTCTCGCTGCCACGTGTCGGCGGGTGGGAGGCAGGGCTGGGCTCGCACCTCGGTGAGCTGCGGGGTCTGCGGGTCGCCGTCGTCGACGACTTCGCCGGCGCCGTGGTGAGCCCGGCCACGGCGGAGGTGGTGCGTGACGCCGCTGGCGCGCTCGTGGACGACCTGGGGCTCCGGCGGGTCGACGTCGACGTGGAGATCCCGTCGGTCGGGACCGCGTGGTCGCTCGCCAACATGGCGGGGGCCTTCGCCGTCCTGGGCGACGAGTGGCCTGCGTGTGCGGACCAGCTCACGCCCGAGATGCGTTTCGCGTGCGAGTGGGCGGCCGGACGTGGACTGGACTTCGATGCGCTCGTCCGTCTGGAGGCCCGCCGGACAGCCCTGTTCGAGGCGATGGCCACGCTGTTCGGGCAGACGGACCTGGTCGTGACGTCGACCAACCCCGACGTGGCGTTCGCCGCCGAGGGCCCCCTGCCGTCGGTCTTCGGCGGACGGGAGGACTCCATGGCCAACAACGGTCGGCTGACGATCCCGTCCAACCTCTACGGCAACCCGGCGATCTCGATCCCGGTGGGCACCGTGGACGGTCTCCCCGTCGGCATGCAGATCCTGACCCGCCACCACGCGGAGGCGCTCCTGCTCGACGCCGCCTGGGTGGTGGAGCGGGAGCGCCCGTGGCCACTCGTGGCACCCGTCGGGACGGCCCGGTAGCGTCGGCGCGGTGGGGGATCAGGTCGTGCCGGTGGAGTGGACCGACGCAGCGATCGAGGAGCTCTTCGAGGGGTCGTTCGTCTTCGGGCGCGACGAGCTCGCCGTCGACGTCCCGCTCCCCGAGCACCTCCGGTTGGAGCCGTCCCCGACGGGTCGGCTCTGGTTCGAGTCGACCTCGGAGATCTTCTTCGAAGACCGCGTCGGACTGGTGGAGACGTGGACCGACGCGAACGCCCGCCCGGGTGTTCCGGTCGAGGTCGACATCCGACGGAACGTCGGGAGCGAGTGGTTCCTCGAGCGCATCACCATGCTCAACCTGCTCGATCACCCCGTCGGCGCCGTGCTGGTCGGTGTCCGGCGGCTCGCCGAGGTCGACGAGCCGGTCCGTCGGGCCGTCGACCTCCAGCACGACCTGCCGGAGATCGCGACGGTGCGTCGGCCGACCTGGGCCCTGCAGGAACTCGACGCACTGGGTCGGATCCTCTGCACCGAGGGTGACGTCCGGGAGATCTTCGGCGTGAGGGCCGAGGAGCTCGAGGGCCGCATCGTGCTCGAGGTGCTCCACCCGGACGACCACCCGACCTGCCTCGAGATGTGGACGGACCTGCTCGCACACCCCCGCTCGCTCCGGCACGTCACCCAGCGCGTCGTCCGCCCGGACGGGACCGTGTGCTGGATCGAGGCCAACGTCATCAACCACCTGGCCGCCGACGGCACCGGCAGCATCCTGTCGATCCTCCACGACATCACCGAGCGCCGCGGTCAGGAGCGTGAACTGGTCACCCAGGCCCGGGCCGACGCGCTGACCGGCCTGCCCAACCGGAGTGCGTTCGTCGCGGCGTTGCAGCGGCATCTCCAGGAGGGCCCGGTGGTGGTCGGGTTCGTGGACCTCGACGGGTTCAAGGCCGTCAACGACACACACGGCCACCTGGTGGGCGACGCGGTCCTCGACGTGGTCGCCCAGCGTCTGGCAGGCCGGATCCACGCCCCAGCGGTCGTCGGCAGGTGGGGAGGCGACGAGTTCGTGATCCTCTGTCCGATGAGCCCTCCCGCAGCGCTCGAGGGGGCCGTCCGACAGGCGCTGGCGGACCCGATCTCGGTCCACGACGTGGTGTGGCCCGCCCGGGCGTCGGTCGGTCTGGTCACCGGCGCGCAGGGTGACGACGCCGAGGACCTCCTGCGCTCCGCCGACCGCGCCATGTACGAGCAGAAGACCGCCAAGCGCTCCTGACTCAGGCGGAGGTCGTCGGCTGCTGTTCCCGGCCCGGCCGGACGTCGGCGAGGGTGCGCTCCAGGATCGGCTCGAGCTCGCCGTAGGGGAGGGGCCGGACCAGTCCGAAGCCGCTGACGTCGGTGCAGCCCAGCTCCTCGAGCCGCTCGAGCTGCTGGACCGTCTCGACCCCTTCGGCGACCACGCGGAGCCCGAGGGCCTCGGCCATGCTCGTGACCGCAGCGACGATCGAGTCGGCGCGTCGGTCGCGACCGAGGCCGTCGACGAAGGACCGGTCGATCTTGATCACGTCGATCTCGAACTGGTGGAGGTAGGTGAGCGAGGAGTAGCCCGTTCCGAAGTCGTCGAGGGCGAGCTGGCACCCGGCGGCACGCAGGGACCGGAGCTCCAGCTCGGCGGCGCTGTCGGAGTCGATGAGCGCCGACTCGGTGACCTCCACGCCGAAGCGGGACGGATCCACGCCAGCGGCCCGGAGCTCGGTGAGCAGCTCGACGGCGAAGCCCGGGTCGGTCAGCTGGGCGGCGGCCACGTTGATCCAGACGACGGGCGCCTCGCCGGGGAAGCGGACCTGCAGGTCCGCCGCCCGCTGCACGGCGGCCCGGGCCACCCACCGGCCCAGGTGCAGGATCCGGTCCGAGCGCTCGGCGGCACCGACGAACACGCCGGGTGGGAGCAGTCCCCGCTCGGGGTGACGCCACCGCACGAGCGCCTCGACGCCGGTCAGTCGGCCGGTGGACGTGTCGAACGCCGGCTGGAACTCGAGGAACAACTCGTCGCCGGCGAAGGCCCGGTCCAGGTCGACCTGGAGCTGCAGCTCGTCGAGGACCGCAGTCCGAACCGCGCTGTCGAAGATCTCGGTCCGGTTCCGACCACGCCCCTTGGCCTGGTGCATGGCGGCCCCGGCGTCTCGGAGCAGGGCCTCGGCCGTGGCGTCGTGACCGGCGACGGCGAGTCCGGCGGAGCAGGTCAGCCGGTGCTCGCGTCCGTCGACGAGGAACGGCTCACACAGCAGGAGTCGGATGCTCTCGGCCTGGTCGAGCGCCTCGTGGGGGCCGGCGTCGAGCTCGAGGCAGATGGCGAACTCGTCGCCCGCCACCCGGGCCACGGACTGTCCCTGTTCCTCGAGGTGTCGCAGTCGCTCCGCAGCCTGGGTGAGGACGCGGTCCCCGCCGTCGTGGCCGAGGGCGTCGTTCAGTGACGCGAACGCGTCCAGGTCGACCACCACCGCTGCCACCGTGCCGGAGCGGTGCACGTCGCGGCGGGTGAGCGCCTGGTCGAGCCGGTCGCGCATGAGCGTGTACGTGGCCAGACCCGTCACGTCGTCGCGGAGCGTCGCGTTCGCGAGCTGCTCCTCCGCGGACCGCCGGTCGGTGATGTCGTGGAGGTGGACGACGGCGCCCTCGATCACGGGGTCCGTGATCATGTTCACGGCGTTGATCTCCATCCACCGGTACCGACCGTCGAGGTGCAGCACTCGGACCTCGCCCACGTAGGAGCTTCGATCGAGCTGCAGCATGGTCTCCTTCACCTCGTCGATCCGGGGCCGGTCGTCCGGGTGGACGAGGTCGAACGGGTCGCCGCTCAGGGCGTGACGGGGCTCCCAGCCGAGGATGTGCTCGACGGACGGGCTCAGGTACGTGGTGTTCCCGTTGACGTCGACGATCAGGGTGATGTCGGCGCTCGTCCGCTGGAGGCGCAGGAGCCTCGCCTCGCTCCGCAGGATGGCGGCCCGCACGGTCCGCACCTCCTCGGCGTCCCGGAGGTGCATCACCACGAGCCTGTCGCTGTCGACGTGGCCGGGAGTGACGCTCCACCACTCCGCCGAGTACCACCGGTAGCCGTGACGTCCGTGTCGTCCGCGGATCTCCTCGGGTCCGCTCCGGCCTCGGCTGAGGGCGACGTGGCGGTGGTGGATCGCCACGCTCACGTGGTCGGGGTGGAGGAAGTCCGACGCCAGCGAGCCGACCAACTCGTCCGGGGTGAGACCGGTCACGTTGCCGATCGCCGGACTCGCCCAGACGACACCGTGTTCGGGGTGCAGGATGAGGGCGGCGTCGGCGCTGTGGACGAGGACCTCCTCCCGCGGGTCGAAGCCGAGGTCGTGGAGGTTCACCGGAACCCCTCGGGTCGGAGCGTCGCGGCGTCGTGCACCGCACCCGGCCAGTGTCCGACGGTGACGCCCATGGCCGTCAGCTCGCGCAGGTCCTGATCCGGTGCGAGGTTGCCCACGATCAGGTCCAGGTCGAGCAGTCCGGCGAACGCCGCCACGCTGCCGAGCGTCGCGCGGAGCCGGCGGTCGACGACCGTGCCCGTGGCCGAGTGGCCGGTGTCGACCTGCAGGGCCCGCACCCCGATCGTCGCGAGGTCCTCGTCGCTCACGAGCGAGCGAGGGGTCCCGTACAGGGTCACCGCCACGCCGATCGCCCCGACGATGCCGAGGGCGGCGCGGCCGATGCTCCCGCTCGCACCCAGGACGGCGCTCGGGACGTCGAGCCCCCACTGCTGGGGACGCAGGCCCGACTCGGACAGCCGTCGCTCCAGCTCGAGGACGGTCACGTCGTCGATCAGGTCGCCGTGCAGCGTGAAGCGGATCCGGGCACCGTCGGGGAGGTCCGCCGCTGTCGCCGCCACCTGGGCGGCCTCGACCCGCAGGAGTTCGGCGTCGAGCCGACCGACCAGGTTGGGGTCGGGCGATCCGGTCAGGTACTCGCCGATGGTCCGACGACCCAGGGTGGGGTGCTCCCAGCAGGCCGTCATCACGAGGCTGTGGAGGCGGCCGTCGTTGAGGCCCACGTACGGGACGGGCTCGTAGTCGATCCGGTGGGCGTCGATCGCCGCCCGCAGCGCTGCGACGTCCAGGTCCTGGGCGGCGAGGGTCTGCGCCATCGCGTCGTCGAAGAGTGTCCAGCGGTCCCGGCCGTCCCCCTTGGAG
>CAIQNH010000097.1 GCA_903873135.1 uncultured Actinomycetes bacterium | reverse complement strand
GTTTACGCTCAAGGCCGGCCTGGCCGCCTCGGAAGCGCCGCGCACCCTGTTCTGGCGCGTTTGGGCCGATTTGAACCGCGACAACGACTTCGACGACGTGTCCAACTCGCTGGTGCACCAGCTGCAGGTGGCCATCAAGGCCAAGGAGCTCTACCGCCGGGACCGGGACTACCTGATCCAGGACGGCGAGGTGAAGATCGTCGACGAGTTCACCGGCCGGGTGCTCGAGGGGCGGCGCTGGTCCGAGGGGCTGCACCAGGCCGTGGAGGCCAAGGAGGGGGTGCGGATCAAGGAGGAGAACCAGACGCTCGCCACGGTCACCCTCCAGAACTACTTCCGCATGTACGACAAGCTCGCCGGCATGACCGGCACGGCCCTCACCGAGGCCGCCGAGCTCATGGGCACCTACGAGCTCCAGGTCGTGCCGATCCCGACCCACCGTGAGCTCGCCCGGCTGGACTACGCCGACCTGATCTACCGCACCGAGGACGCCAAGTTCGGCGCCGTGGTCGAGGACATCCTGGAGCGCAACGAGGCGGGCCAGCCCGTGCTGGTCGGCACGGTCTCGGTCGAGAAGTCCGAGAAGCTCTCCCGCCTGCTCGACAAGCGTGGGGTCCCCCACGAGGTCCTCAACGCCAAGCAGCACTCCCGTGAGGCCGAGATCGTGGCGCAGGCGGGCCGGATCGGTTCGGTGACCGTGGCCACCAACATGGCCGGCCGTGGTGTGGACATCCTCCTCGGGGGCAACCCCGAGGGCATGGCGCACCGTGGCGTGGTGTCCGAGGGGCTCGACCCCGACAGCGACGAGGGTGTCGCCCGGTACGAGGAGCTGCTGGCCAAGTACGGCGAGGAGTGCGTCGCCGAGGGTGAGCAGGTGCGCGAGCTCGGCGGGCTCTACGTGCTGGGCACGGAACGCCACGAGAGCCGCCGGATCGACAACCAGCTGCGCGGCCGCTCGGGACGTCAGGGTGACCCGGGTACCAGCCGGTTCTACCTGTCCCTCGAGGACGACCTCATGCGCTTCTTCGCGACCGGCGCGATCGAGTGGGTCATGGGCAAGGGCTGGGACGACGACGTGCCCATCGAGGCCAAGATGGTGACCCGCGCGATCGAGAAGGCGCAGACGACCGTCGAGGCCCGCAACGCCGAGATCCGCAAGAACGTCCTCAAGTACGACGAGGTCATGAACTCGCAGCGGAAGGTGATCTACGCCCGCCGCGACGAGGTGCTCGAGGGCGCAGACCTGCGGGCCGAGACCCTCGAGGCGCTCGCCGAGGTCGTGGACGGCCTGGTGCAGACGCACTGCTCCTCGGACTACGCCGAGGAGTGGGACGTCGAGGCCCTGCTCGCCGACGCCGCCTCGTACTGGCCGTGCACCGTGGAGCCCGCCGAGGTGTCGGGAGCATCGAGCACGGACCAGCTCTACGAGCTGCTGACCACCGACGCCGTCCGGCACTACGAGCAGCGCGAGTCCGAGATCGGGATCGAGACCATGCGTGACGTGGAGCGTCAGGTGATGCTGCGCATCATCGACGCCCGCTGGCGGGACCACCTCAAGGAGATGGACTACCTGCAGGAGGGGATCAACCTCCGAGCGCTCGGGCAGAAGGACCCGTTGTCGGAGTGGCAGCGTGAGGGCTTCGACATGTTCGGGCAGCTCATGTCGACGATCGACCGTGAGTACGTCCAGTACGTCATGAACGTGCAGGTCGTCCAGGAGCAGCAGACCCCGATCGCCCCGGGGACCAAGCTGACCTACACCGCCCCCGACTCGGACGCCCCCGGGGCCGGTGCCGTCCCGCCGATCGCGGCCGCCGAGACCGTCGCCGAGCAGGCGGGCGCCGCCGCCGAGCCGGCCGCCCAGCAGCCGGTGGTGCGGACCGAGTGGGAGAAGACGCCCCGGAACGCGCCGTGCCCCTGCGGGAGCGGCAAGAAGTTCAAGCTCTGCCACGGCGCCTGATCGGCTCGCGACGTGCAGGACTTCTCCCCCCGGATCGCTGCCATCTCGGCGCGTGTGGCCGAGGCCGCCGAGTACCTGCGCATCGACGCGCTCCGGGCCCGTCGCCCGCAGCTCGAGACGGAGCTCGGCCGTCCCGACCTGTGGGACGACCCCGAGGCGGCGCAGCGGCTGCAGCGGGAGTTCGCCGAGCTGAGCGACGACCTGGAGCTCCACGACCGTCTGGCGGCGCGGCTCGACGACGCCGCGACCCTGGCCGAACTCGCCCGGGAGGAGGGGGACGAGTCCCTCGAGCCCGAGATCGTCGGCGAGCTCGACGCGATGGAGGAGCAACTCGACTCGCTCGAGCTCCGAGCCCTCCTCATCGGCGAGTACGACGACCGGGACGCGCTGATCGAGATCAACTCGGGAGCCGGAGGCGTGGACGCCCAGGACTGGGCCGAGATGCTCCTGCGCATGTACCTGCGCTGGGCCGAACGTCGGGGCTACGACGTGGAGCTCGACAGCGTCCACGAGGGGACCGAGGCCGGCATCTCCTCGGCCGAGTTCATCGTCTCCGGCCGCAACGCCTACGGCTGGATGCGTTCGGAGCACGGCGTGCACCGGCTGGTGCGCATCTCGCCGTTCGACAACAACGCCCGTCGCCAGACCAGCTTCGCCTCGGTGAAGGTCAGCCCCTTCCTCGACGACGTCGACGACGAGGTCACGATCGACGACAAGGACCTCCGCATCGACGTCTACCGCTCGTCGGGCGCAGGCGGCCAGCACGTGAACGTGACCGACTCCGCCGTCCGCATCACCCACCTCCCGACCGGGATCGTCACCAGCTGCCAGAACGAGCGTTCCCAGCACCAGAACAAGGACCGGGCCATGACCATGCTCAAGTCCAAGCTGCTGGAGCTCGAGCACCAGAAGCGCCGGGACGAGCTGGCGGCGATCACCGGTGAGGCCGCAGCGGTCGACTTCGGCAGCCAGGACCGGAACTACGTCCTGCAGCCCTACCAGCAGGTCAAGGACCTGCGGAGCGGCCTCGAGCTGTCCAACCCCGACGCCGTCCTCGACGGCGACCTGGACACGCTGATGGAGGCCTACCTGCGCTGGATGCGGTCCGCTGCGAGCGGGGGAGACTGACCCGCCGGGGTGCCACGGTCCGGGGACTCCCCGGGACTATCGTCGGAGGGGTCCGGGCATCCGGACTCCAGCCTCCATCCCCCCGCAGTCACCGTCGCCGTCGGCGGCAGCCTGTCCAGAGGACCCCAGTGATCAAGCTCGACAACGTCACGAAGATCTACAAGGGCGAGATGGTCGCCCTCCGTGACGCCAGCGTGGAGATCGAGAAGGGCGAGTTCGTCTTCCTGGTGGGGGCCTCCGGGTCGGGCAAGTCCACCTTCCTGCGGCTCCTCAACCGGGAGGAGCGCCCGGAGCAGGGCCACATCTTCGTGGCGGGCAAGGACATCGCCGAGCTGCCCGGCTACAAGGTGCCCTACCTCCGCCGCAACATCGGCAGCGTGTTCCAGGACTTCAAGCTCCTCCCGACCAAGACCGTCTCGGAGAACGTCGCGTTCGCCCTGGAGGCGATCGGCCGACCCCGGGCCCACATCCGCGAGGCGGTGCCCCAGATCCTCGAGCTGGTGGGTCTGGCCCAGAAGGCCGACAACATGCCCGACGAGCTCTCCGGCGGCGAGCAGCAGCGGGTGTCGATCGCCCGGGCGTTCGTCAACCGACCGTTGATCCTGCTGGCCGACGAGCCCACCGGCAACCTCGATCCGGCCACCTCGGTCGGGATCATGAAGCTGCTGGACCGGATCAACCGGACGGGCACCACGGTGGTCATGGCCACCCACGACCGGGGCATCGTCGACAGCATGCGTCGGCGCGTGATCGAGCTCGATCACGGCCGGATCGTCCGAGACCAGGCGCGCGGCGTCTACGAGTGAGCTGACGTGGCCATCCGACTCGACTACATCGCCAAGGAGACCGGGTCCAACCTGGCGCGGAACTTCACGCTGACGTTCGCGTCGATCCTCACCGTGGCGGTCTCGCTGGCGCTGGTCGCCGCCAGCTACCTGATCGGCCAGGGGATCAACAACAGCTTCCTCGGCCTGCGCTCCGACGTGCAGCTGTTCGTCTACATGAACCCGGCGGCCACGCAGGAGCAGATCGACGCGGTCGCCCGCGAGCTCGACGACAGCCCGGGCGTGGAGACGGTCGACTTCTACGACAAGGAGCGCTCCTACGAGGAGTTCCAGCGACTCTTCGAGGAGCAGCCGGACCTGGTGTCCACCATCACCCCCGAGGACCTGCCGCAGAGCTTCCGGATCAAGCCGTCGTCGTCCGACGCCGACGTGGTCACCGCCCTCGGCGACACGCTGGAGGCCAAGGAGGGCGTGCTCCGGGTGGAGTACGCCGCGGAGTTCGCCCGGCAGGTGCAGCGGTCCGTCCGGACGCTCAACACCTGGGTCCTCATCGTGGGCGCCGTGCTGATCGGCGCGTCGGTGCTGCTGATCTTCAACACCATCCGGACCGCCGTGTTCGCCCGACGCCGGGAGATCGAGGTCATGCGGCTCGTCGGGGCCAGCAACTCCTTCATCCGGCTGCCGTTCGTGGCCGAGGGTCTGTTCCACGGCCTGCTCGGCGCGCTCCTGGCAGCGTTCGCCGCGTGGGGGTTCGACGCGCTGTGGAAGCGCAACTTCGTCAACCAGGTGGCGTTCGAGCTGCTCAACCAGATCCGGTGGGACCCGAGCCAGCTCTGGTCGGCGATCGGGATCATCTTCGCGGTCGGCGCGCTCACGGGGGCGATCGGCTCGGGCGTCGCGGTCAGTCGCTTCCTCCGGGTGTGACCACCCACCCTTGACCAGCCAGACTGTCGGGATGGTCGCGGTCAACTCCACCATGCTCCCGCTCGGAACCGCGGTTCCGGCGATCGACCTGCCCGACGCCTCCGGTCGTCGCTGGCGGCTCGAGGACGAGGCGCCGGCGTCCCCGGCGCTGCTCGTCGCCTTCGTCTGCAACCACTGCCCGTACGTGCGACACCTCGGTCCGGCCATCGGCGACGCCGCCGGACGCTGGCAGGCCCTGGGTGTGGTCGTGGTGGCGGTCAACGCCAACGACGCCGGGGCCTACCCCGACGACGCCCCGGACGCCATGCTCACCACCGCTGCCGAGTGGGGCTGGGACTTCCCGTACCTGGTCGACGCGGACCAGACGGCGGCGCACGCCTTCCGGGCGGCGTGCACGCCCGACTTCTACCTGTTCGACGCCGATCGACGGCTGGCCTACCGCGGCAGGTTCGACGGTTCCACTCCCGGCAACGACGTCCCCGTGACCGGTGACGAGCTCGACGCCGCCGTCCGGGCGGTCCTCGACGGCACCGTGCCGTCGGAGGACCAGGTGCCCTCGATCGGCTGCAACATCAAGTGGCGTCCCGGTAACGAGCCCGACTGGTTCGGCTGAGGCGGGATCATCTGCCCAGTGCGTCCCGTCGGATCCGACGGTTGGATGACGTCGTGACCCCGACCGGGGCGCACCATCCACCAGACGGGGGTACGACATGGGGACGACGAAGGTCATCGATCTGACGGTGTTCGATCTCGGCGACGGTCAGCACCGCCTCGAGCTGCGCTCGACGGACCACACGGGTGTCGAGTTCACGATCGAGGTGGAGGGCCCGGCCGAGGTGGTCGACGCCGACGCCGAGTACCTCGGGCTCCAGTACGGCGTGACGCCGCACCTCGGGTTGCAGCACGCCTGACGGGGACGCCGTCTGCGGGTCGGTCCGGGGCCCTCCGGGACGTCGGCTACCGTCGCTCGGAGTGGCCGGCTCGCTCCGATACGACTTCACCGGGGACCTCGTCCTGGTCACCGGCGGCACGAGCGGGATCGGCCACGCCGTGGCGCTGGCGTGCCGGTCCGCCGGTGCCCGCGTGGTGGTGACCGGGACCAGATCGGCGCCCGGTGACTACGAGGTCGACCTCGACGGTCTGGAGTACCTCGAGCTCGACCTGTCCGACCCGGCCGCCGTCGACTCGGTCCCCGATCGGTTGGGGCTCGAGCGGCTCGACGTGCTGGTCAACAACGCCGGGGCCACGTTCCCGGGTGGCGGCGACGAGTGGAGCCCCGACGTGTTCGACGCCGCGCTGACGCTCAACCTGGGTGGTCCGGTGCGCCTGACGGCCGCCTGTCGACGTGCGCTCGTGGCGGCGGCGGGGGATCGGCCCGGCGGGTCGTGCGTCGTGAACCTGGTCTCGATGGCGGCGTTCCGCGCCAACACGATCGTGCCCGGGTACTCGGCGGCGAAGGCCGGTCTGGTGGCGGCCACCCGGAACCTCGCGGCCCGCTGGGTCGAGCGTGGTGTCCGGGTCAACGCCGTGGCGCCCGGGGTGATCGACACCCCCATGACGGCGCCCATGGCCGCCTTCCCCGAGCTGCTCGACGCCGAGGTCGCCCACATCCCGATGGGTCGGCTCGGGACACCGGCCGAGGTGGCGGCTGCGGTCCTGTTCCTGGCGAGCGACGCCGCCTCCTACGTGACCGGCGAGACCCTGGCGGTGGACGGCGGCTACCTGCTCCCCTGAGGTGGCTCTGGCAGGATGGTCCCGGCCGGACGAACGGAGGTCCACGACGTGGGGACGCTGACCCACCTGCAACGGTTGGAGGCCGAGAGCATCCACATCATGCGGGAGGCGGTGGCCGAGTCCGAGCGACCGGTGATGCTCTACTCGGTCGGCAAGGACAGCTCGGTCATGTTGCGCCTCGCCCTCAAGGCGTTCCATCCGTCGCTGCCGCCCTTCCCGCTGTTGCACGTGGACACGACGTGGAAGTTCCGGGCCATGTACGAGTTCCGTGACGCCGTGCCCGGGCTCACCGGCATGGAGCTGATCGTCCACCGGAATCCCGAGTGCGTCGAGCGGGGGATCAACCCCTTCGACCACGGCTCGGCGGTCCACACCGACATGTGGAAGACCGAGGGGCTCAAGCAGGCGCTCGACCTGCACGGGTTCGACCTGGCCTTCGGCGGTGGGCGCCGCGACGAGGAGCAGTCCCGGGCCAAGGAGCGGGTGTTCTCGATCCGTTCCGCCCAGCACCGGTGGGACCCCAAGGCGCAACGGCCGGAGCTCTGGCAGCTCTACAACGCCCGCACCCACCCGGGCGAGAGCGTCCGGGTGTTCCCGCTGTCGAACTGGACCGAGCTCGACGTCTGGCAGTACATCCACGCCGAGGACATCCCGATCGTCCCGCTGTACCTGTCCGCCCGCCGACCGGTCGTGGAGCGGGACGGCGTGTGGATCATGGTCGACGACGACCGCATGCCCGTCGACCCGGCCGAGGTCGTCGAGCGGCACGTCCGGTTCCGGACGCTCGGGTGCTACCCGCTCACCGGGGCGGTGGAGTCCACGGCCACCACGCTGCCCGAGATCATCCAGGAGATGCTGCTGACGACGAGCTCGGAGCGGCAGGGGCGGGTGATCGACCACGACTCGAGTGGGTCCATGGAGCGCAAGAAGCAGGAGGGCTACTTCTGATGGCGCACGCGACCGGTGACCTGGCGGCGACCGACATCGAGGCCTACCTGGCTCAGCACGAGCGCAAGTCGTTGCTGCGGTTCATCACCTGCGGCAGCGTCGACGACGGCAAGTCCACCCTGATCGGCCGCCTCCTGTACGACTCCAAGCTGGTCTTCGAGGACCACCTGGCAGCACTCGAGGCCGACTCACGACGGGTCGGGACCCAGGGTGGGGATCTGGACTTCGCGCTCCTCGTCGACGGTCTGGCGGCGGAGCGCGAGCAGGGCATCACGATCGACGTGGCCTACCGCTTCTTCTCGACCGAGCGCCGCAAGTTCATCGTCGCCGACACGCCCGGGCACGAGCAGTACACCCGGAACATGGTGACGGGTGCGTCCACCGCCGACCTGGCGGTGATCCTGGTCGACGCCCGCAAGGGGGTGCTCACGCAGACCCGCCGGCACAGCTTCCTCGTGTCGCTGCTCGGCATCCGCCACGTCGTCCTGGCGGTCAACAAGCTCGACCTGGTGGGCTTCGACCAGGCGGTGTTCGACTCGATCGTCGCCGACTACACGACGTTCGCCGGTGAGCTCGGACTGCCGGAGGTGGTCGCCATCCCGCTGTCGGCGCTCCGCGGGGACAACATCACCGAGGCGTCGCCCGAGACCCCGTGGTACTCCGGTCCGCCGCTCGTGGAGCACCTCGAGACCGTGCAGGTCGACGACGACCGTGCCGACGGTCCGTTCCGGATGCCGGTCCAGTGGGTGAACCGTCCGGACCTCGACTTCCGCGGCTTCGCCGGTCCGGTCGTCGGCGGCCGGGTGCGTCCGGGTGACCGGGTGCGGGTGGTGCCCTCGGGCCACGACACCGAGGTGACCCGGATCGTGACCGCCGACGGTGACCTGGACGAGGCCGTGGCGGGCCAGTCGGTGACGCTCGTCCTGGCCGACGAGATCGACGTGTCGCGGGGCGACGTGCTCGCCGCCGCCGACGACCCGCCGGGAGCGGCCGATCAGTTCGAGTGCCACCTGGTCTGGATGGCCACCGAGGAGCTGCTGCCGGGACGGCCGTACCTGCTGAAGATCGGCACCCGGACCGTCACGGCCACGGTCGCCCGTCCGAAGTACTCCGTCAACGTCAACACGCTCGAGCACACCGCCGCCCGGACGCTGGGGCTCAACGAGATCGGTGTCTGCAACATCTCGCTCGACCGGCCGGTGCCGTTCGACCCGTACGAGGTCAACCGGGACACGGGCGGGTTCATCCTGATCGACCGGCTGTCCAACGCCACCGTGGGCGCCGGGATGCTGCACTTCGCCCTGCGGCGGGCTGACAACGTGCACTGGCAGGCCGTCGACGTCGACCGGGAGGCCCGGTCCCTGCTGTCCGGCCACCGACCGGCGCTGCTGTGGTTCACGGGTCTGTCCGGGTCGGGCAAGTCGACCGTGGCGAACCTGGTGGAGCGGGAGCTGCACGCGCTCGGCCACCGGACCTACCTGCTCGACGGGGACAACGTGCGGCACGGGCTGAACCGTGACCTGGGGTTCACCGAGGCCGACCGGGTGGAGAACATCCGGCGCGTCGCCGAGGTCGGGCGGCTGATGGTCGACGCCGGCCTCATCGTCCTGGCCTCGTTCATCTCGCCCTTCCGGGCCGAGCGGCGTCTGGCCCGTGAGTTGCTCGGTGAGGGCGAGTTCGTGGAGATCTTCGTGGACTCCGGGCTCGAGGCCGCCGAGGCCCGGGACCGCAAGGGTCTGTACGCCAAGGCCCGTCGGGGCGAGCTGGTGAACTTCACCGGGATCGACTCGCCCTACGAGACCCCGGAGTCGCCTGAGCTGCACCTGGACTCGAGCGGCACGGTGCCCGTGGAGGACCTCGCCGCCGCCGTGGTCGAGCACCTCCGCACCACCGGCGTCATCCCCCGCTGACCCCCCACTCACCCCCCACTCACCCCCCACCTCCCGAACTTGTACGGCTGATTCGTCTGGAACGAATCAGCCGTACAAGTTCGGCGGGGGTGGTGGCGGGGGTGGGGAGGCAGAGAGGATGGGCATCTCCTCACCCGTGGTGGAGCTGGGGGGAATCGAACCCCCGTCCGCCTGGTGGTCACCGAACCCGATACGACCATTCCCGCTCTGCCACTCACAGCCGTGGCACCGGCGGGTCGGCTGACTCGCGTCAGCTGCCGGGTCTTTCCCCGGCGTCAGCGGTCTTTCACGCCGTCAGCGGTCTCTCCCTGCGGTCCACCCCCACTTCTGTTG
>CAIQNH010000096.1 GCA_903873135.1 uncultured Actinomycetes bacterium | reverse complement strand
TTGCGCACCAGGTCGTGGCCGGCGTCGGTCAGGACCGACTCCGGGTGGAACTGCACACCCTCGACGGGGAGCGTCCGGTGGCGCAGCCCCATGACCAGTCCGTCGTCGGTCCACGCGCTGACGACGAGACAGTCGGGCACCGACGCCCGGTCGACGACGAGCGAGTGGTACCGGGTCGCCTCGAGCGGTTCCGGCAGTCCGCGGAACAGTCCCGCACCGTCGTGGTGGACGGCCGAGGTCTTGCCGTGCACCACCTGCGGTGCCCGCACGACCGAACCGCCGTAGACCTCCCCGATGCACTGGTGTCCGAGGCACACCCCGAACACGGGCACGCGTGCACCCCAGGTGCGGATCAGCTCGTTCGACAGCCCGGCGTCGGCGGGCGAGCCCGGACCGGGGCTGATGAGGATGCCGTCGGGTCGGATCGACTCGACGTCGTCGAGCGTCACGGCGTCGTCCCGGTGGACGATCGGCTCGGCACCCAGCTCACCCAGGTACTGGACGAGGTTGTAGACGAACGAGTCGTAGTTGTCGACGACGAGCACCCGGGCGGCCACGGCGGGCAGGCTAGGGGAGCGGCGCGGCCGCGTCACACGGGTCGTCACCGCTGCCGGGTGGGGGCCGCTCTGGCTACCATGCCGACATGGCGAAACCGGCGAAGCGGCGGATCGATCCCGACGGCAGCAGCTCCTCGACCAGCCGGTCGGGCGCGGCGCCCTCCGACCAGCAACCCCTCACGAGTCGACGGGTGACCCCGTCCAAGGCCGGCTCGACCCCGGCCGGCCGGAGCCACCGGGCCCACCGCCCGAGTCCGACGTGGGTGCCGGTGCTGATGTTCGGGCTGTGGGGACTGGGTCTGCTGGTGATCCTGCTGAACTACATGCAGATCCTCCCGGGTGCCGAGGACGGCGGGAACGGCTGGTACCTGGTGGGCGGCCTGGGGTCGATCCTGGCCGGCATCATCGTGGCCACCCAGTACCGGTAGTCGTCGCCGTCGCAGACCCCGGACCGACCCTCGGAGCCGGTCCCGGCGCGCGGGGACCGGCAGGTGACGTCCACGTGACGGGACCCGGGCGTCCGGCCCGACGTCCACAGCCACCGCTCGGCCGATCCCTGCCCCGGTCCGGGATTCGGGGCGACCTGTGGATACCTGTGGACAACCCCGCCGGTCGCTGTGGATGACGAACGGGTGACCGGATCGTGAACCGTCCCGCCGGTGGGATCACTCGATCGGGGCGACCAGCTCCATGTCCTCCATGCAGTGGCGTGGAGGCTCGGGATCCTCGGTGTCGGCGGCGGTCATCCGGACCTCGGCCCCGCAGACCGGGCACCGGAACGTGAGCTTCACCTTGCGCAGCGTGCCCGGTTCCGGTGGCGGCGGGACCGGCGTGGCGAAGCTCCGGAGGAAGAACCAGCCGACCCCGAGGATGCCGGCGCCGAGCAGCAGGGCGAGCAGCACCCCGACGAACGGCGCTCCGGTGAGCACCGTGGCGAGCAGGGCGACGACCACGGCCGCGCCGACGACGATCAGCAGCCGTCGCACGACGGCGTCACCTCAGCCGAGACGTTCGATGATGGTGGCGTTGGCGAGCCCGCCGCCCTCGCACATGGTCTGCAGGCCGTAGCGCCCGCCGGTCCGCTCCAGCTCGTTGAGCATGGTGGCCATGAGCTTGGTACCGGACCCGCCGAGGGGGTGGCCCAGGGCGATGGCGCCGCCGTTCGGGTTGACCTTGTCGAAGTCCGGCTGGTGCTCCTTGGCCCACGCCAGCACGACCGAGGCGAACGCCTCGTTGACCTCGAAGTGGTCGATCGCATCGATCGTCAGGTTGCCGCGCTGGAGCGCCTTGGCGGTGGAGGGGATCGGACCGGTGAGCATGCGCACCGGGTCCACGCCGGCCAGGGCGAAGGCGTGGAAGCGGGCCCGCGGCGTCAGGCCGAGCTCGGCGGCCTTCTCGGCGGTCATGATGAGCGCCGCCGACGCACCGTCGGTGATCTGCGAGCTGTTGCCCGCCGTGACCTTGCCGTCGGGCAGGAAGGCCGGCTTGAGCTTGCCGAGTCCCTCGACGGTCGTGTCGGGCCGGATGCCCTCGTCGGCGCTCACCACGTCGTCGAGGACCTTGACCTCGCCGGTCTCCTTGTCGCGGATCTTCGACCGGACGGGCACGATCTCGTTGTCGAACCGGCCCTCGTCCCGGGCCCGACGCGCCAGCTCCTGGGAGCGCACGCCGAAGCTGTCCAGGTCCTCACGGCTCAGGTCCCACTCGTTGGCGATGATCTCGGCCGAGATGCCCTGCCCGACCAGACCTCGCTGACCCTCGATGAGCTCGACGTCGGCGTAGCGGTCGGCGGCGGCACCGAAGGGGAAGCCGAAGTTCGCGCCGATCGAGGCCCCCATCGGCACGAGGCTCATGACCTCGACACCGGCGGCCACGACCACGTCGTAGGCGCCGGCGATCACGCCCTGGGCGGCGAAGTGCACGGCCTGCTGGGAGGAGCCGCACTGCCGGTCGATGGTGGTCGACGGCACGGTCTCGGGCCAACCGGCTGCCAGGACGGCGTTGCGGCCCACGTTGAGCGACTGGGCGCCCGCCTGCATCACGCAGCCCATGATCACGTCGTCGACGATCGACGGGTCGAGACTGTTCCGCTCGGCCAGTGCCGAGAGGGTCTCGGCGGCCAGGTCGACCGGGTGCCAGCCCGACAGCGCGCCGTTCCTGCGCCCTCCGGGCGTCCGGACCACGTCGACGATCACCGCTTCAGCCATCTCACTCCCCTGTCGCTCCGGGTCCGGCCGGTCCGGATCCCAAGGAGGCCGACGGTCGCAGGAGGCGATCGTCCGACCTCGTCGCCGGACGAACCGGCTCCGGGCGATTCTGGCCGTGCGGTCGGGGTCGGGTCAACGTGGCCGCCCGCGGTTGGCGGGCACACCGAGGTGGCCGAAGGGCTAGATTCCGCACGTCCGACGGCGAGTCGACCATCGGTTCGGTCCCCCGAGCCCCGGTCGAGTCGACCTGGAGGACGAGCGCATCCGGAGATCCTGCGGCCCGGCGCTGCAGGAGGAACGACCAACCGAGGGGACCATGACGACGATCACCGCAGCCGATGTCGACCGTGAGGTGGAGGGGGCGACGGTCGCCCGTCTCTTCATGGACACGGTGGCCCAGTACGGATCGGCCACGGCACTGCGCTGGATGGCCGGCGACGACTGGGACTCGACGACCTACGACGAGCTGGCCGCCCAGGTCGCCGTCGCCGCCGGAGGGCTCCGGACCCTCGGCGTCGGCCCGGGTGACCGGGTGGTGCTCATGATGCGCAACATCCCCGAGTTCCACTGGCTGGACCTGGCCGTCCTGGCGCTCGGTGCCACGCCCGTGTCGATCTACAACTCCTCGGCACCGGACCAGATCGAGTACCTGGTCGGCCACTGCGCCGCCAAGGTCGCCGTGGTCGAGAACGCCGGCTTCCTCGAGAAGTTCCTCGAGGTGCGCGACCAGCTCCCGTCGCTGCAGGAGATCGTCGTCCTGGTGGCGCCCGACGAGCTGCCCGAGGGGGTGCACGGCCACGAGCTGCTCACCGAGTCCGAGCCGGTCGACCTCGCCGAGGCCGTCCAGGTGGGCCGTCCCGAGGACCTGGCCACGATCATCTACACGTCGGGGACGACCGGGAACCCGAAGGGCGTGATGATCTCCAACCGGAACGTCTGCTGGACGTACGCGGCGTTCCTGCCCTGCTACGGGTGGTCCAAGGAGGAGATCGCCGGCAAGCGGGTCATCTCGTACCTGCCCATGGCGCACATCGCCGAGCGGATGGTGTCCCACTACGGCATGGTGCTCGGCGGCCTGGAGGTCACGACCTGCCCCGACCCGTCGCTGCTCACGGCGCACCTCGGACCGACCAAGCCGAACCTGCTGTTCGGTGTGCCCCGGGTGTGGGAGAAGGTCTACGGCTCGCTCACGGCCATGATCGCCGCCGACCCGGACAACGCCGAGGCGTTCAACGCGGCGATCGTCGAGGCGGTGCCACTGCGTGACGCAGCCGCCTGGGAGCGGATCACCCCGGAGGAGCAGGCCCGGCTCGACGAGCTCGACGCCGCCAACTTCGCCCTCGTCCGTGCCCTGCTCGGCCTCGACGAGCTGGAGCTCGCCGTGACCGGTGCCGCTCCCATCCCGGCGTCGCTGATCGAGTGGTTCCGGGCGATCGGCATCCCGCTCGCCGAGGTGTACGGCATGAGCGAGAACACCGGCCCGATGACGTTCGAGCGGTTCAAGGTGAAGCCGGGTTACGTCGGTGTGGCCATCCCGGGCACCGAGGTCGCCATCGCCTCCGACGGCGAGGTCATCTGCCGGGGCGGCCACGTCTTCGAGGGCTACCTCAACGACCCCGAGAAGACCGCCGAGGCGGTCGACGCCGACGGTTGGCTCCACACCGGCGACATCGGTGAGCTCGACGCCGACGGGTACCTGCGGATCGTCGACCGCAAGAAGGAGCTGATCATCACCGCCGGTGGCAAGAACATCTCGCCGGCCAACCTCGAGGCCGCCCTCAAGACGCACCCGCTGATCGGCCAGGCCATGGCGATCGGCGACCAGCGTCCGTTCGTGTCCGCCCTCGTGGTCATCGACGGCGAGGTCGCTCCGGCCTGGGCGGCCCGGAACGGGATCGAGTTCACGACGCTCGAGGAGTTCGCCGAGCTGCCCGAGGTCGTCCAGGCGATCGAGGAGGGCGTCGAGGAGGCCATGCAGACCTTCAACAACGCCGAGCGGGTCAAGAAGGTCCGGATCCTCACCGAGGAGTGGTTGCCCGACTCGGACCTGCTCACCCCGACCTCCAAGCTCAAGCGGCGGGGCGTCAACGCCCGGTACGCCGACGAGATCGAGGCGCTCTACAACTGAGGCGGGTCGCCCGTCCGACCCCGGGTGCGCCCGGCGGCCGGGCGGGCCCGCACCGTCCGGCTCGGCGGTGCACCCGACGGGTTCAGCCCGGGATGGGGATGCCGGCGCCGCCGAGGTCGACGCCGGTCGCGCCCAGGAGGGCCACGAGCAGCAGTGCGGCGAGTGCCAGCGACCGCGCCGACGGGTCGTCGGCGAACACCTCGGGTGCCACCACCTCGGCCAGTCCGGGGATGAGCAGCGCCGAGACGGCGATCACCGTCTGCACCACGGCCGGGTCGGCCAGGCCCTCCCGGAGCACCTCGCTGTAGCGCTCGTCGCCCAGGAACCCGAGGATCGCCCCCAGCACGTTCGACAGGTCGGTGCCCAGCACCCGGACGACCTCGTTGATGTTGGCGACGAACTCCAGGCTGAGACCGGCGGCGAGCGCCCGGATGCCCTCGATGGCCAGCGCGAAGTCGGGGCTGACCTGCGAGGCGTTGCCGAGCTGCTCGAACGTCGACGGGTCGATCCGCAGCGCCGCAGCGAACAGGACCGCCAGCAGTCCGAGGCTCGTCCGGTCACCGGCGACCGACCCGAGACCGTCCGGGTCGACCACGCCGAGGACTCGACCGAGCGCGTCGGCCACGTCCGGGTCCACGTTCGCGGCGGTCGACGCCAGGATCGACAGGAGGCGCGGGTCGATCCCCTGGATCGCCTCGAACGCCTCGGGGCTGAGCTGGGTGGCGAGCAGCAGGACGGTGCGGGCGATCCCCTCGGGGCTGCCGTCACCGCCGGCGATGCGGGCCAGCGTGGCGGGGTCGAGCCGGCTGATCACGAGCGCCAGCGCCCGGATCGACTCGGGGGTGATCCGGAGGCGCTGCAGGGTGGCGGCGTCGAGCCCCGTGACTCGCTCGAGCTCGCTGGTGGACCCGGACAGGATCGACTGCACCAGGGTCGGGTCGGACGCGAGTCGCTGGATGAGCTCGTTGGCCGCAGCGGCCAGCTCGGGTTCGCCTGCGTTCGCCGTGCCGCTCGAGCCGGGGGCCGTCCGGGTCACGGTGGCGCCGCGCACGTCGGCCGGCACCGTCGTGGTCGGGGCGCCGACGTCGCTGCGATCCTCGGCGCCGACCTCGGAGGTGTCCTGGACCTTGGAGCACCCGGCGGCCAGCACGCACGCGGCCACGAGCGCGCCGAGCAGCACCGTCGCCGTCGTGCTCGTGCGGGTCGACCCCGTGCTGCGCATCCGTTCCTCCCGGGGGGCTCCGAGCCCCCGCGTCCGTCCGGTGCCGGCGGAGGTTCGCCCCGGAGGGGCGGTGGTCCCCGGATCCGCCACCGAGCGGTTCGGCCACCGCGAGGGGTGGTGACCCAAGGGTAGGGAGGCCACCACACGGCCACAAGGCCCCCTGCTGGGCGATCGCCCCACGCGGCCTCCGGCCCGGGCCCGGACGTAGCATGCGCCGGTGCCCACGGTCGCAGCCTCATGTGTCGGACTCCGCAAGGCCTACGGCGACCGCCTGGCCGTGGCCGACGTGGGGTTCACGGTGCACGCCGGCGAGTCCTACGGGCTGCTGGGCCCGAACGGCGCCGGCAAGACCACGACCATCTCGGTGCTCTGCGGGTTGCTGCAGGCCGACGCCGGGACCGTCGAGGTGGGCGGTGCGCCCATGCGGACCGGCCGCTGTGACGCCAAGCAGCACCTCGGGCTGGTCCCGCAGGACATCGCCCTCTACCCCGACCTGACCGCCCGGGAGAACCTGCGGTTCTTCGGCCGCCTGCAGGGGCTCGGGCGCTCCGAGCTCAGGACGCGGGTCGACGAGGTCCTCGAGATCGTGGCGCTCGAGGACCGGGCCGGGGACCGGGTCGAGTCGTTCTCCGGTGGCATGAAGCGGCGGTGCAACATCGCCGCTGCGCTCCTGCACCACCCGCAGCTGCTGGTCCTCGACGAGCCCACCGTCGGGGTCGACCCGCAGAGTCGGGCGTCGATCCTCGACGGCATCGCCGCGCTGCAGGAGCACGGGATGGCGGTCCTCTACACGACCCACTACATGGAGGAGGCCCAGCGGCTCTGCGACCGGATCGGGATCATCGACGAGGGTCGGCTGGTGGCGGAGGGGACGCAGACCGAGCTCCTGGCGGCGGTCGGCCAGCACCCGGTGGTCCGCCTGACCGTCGACGGCGACCCGAGCGGACTCGCGGGTGCGCTCGCTGGCGACCCGCTCGTGGTGCGGACGTCCGTCGGTGACGACCGGCTCGAGGTCGCCGTGACCGATCCGGCCCGGGCGCTCGCCCCGCTGATCGAGCGCGCCGAGCACGTCGGGACTCGGATCAGCGGCGTCGAGGTCGTCGAGCCGGACCTCGAGTCGGTGTTCCTGCACCTCACCGGCAAGGCGCTCCGTGATTGAGCTCGACCGGGTCCGGGCGACCCGGTCGCCGTCGGCCCTGCGCGCCGCGCTGGTGCTGGCGGCCAAGGACGTCCGCCGGGGGGTCCGCAGCCGCTCGTTGATCCTCACCGCCGTGGTCGGCCCGCTGGTGCTGGGGCTGATCATGGCGCTCGCGTTCGGTGGGTCGGGTGGACCCAAGGCCACCATCGCCGTGGTCGACCTGGACGCCACGCCCACCAGCCGGGGGGTCGTCGCCGTGCTCGGCGAGCAGCTCGCCGAGGGACCGGTCAGCCTGCGCACCGACCTGACCGACGCCCGCCGGGCCGTCGTCGACGAGGAGGTGGACGCTGCGCTGGTGATCCCCGCCGGGTACTCCGCCTCGTTGTTCGCCCAACCGCTCCCGCTCCAGGTGGTCCGCAACAACCAGCGGGCCATCCCCGGCGAGGTGGCGACCGCGATCGCTGGCGAGGTGGCGTCACAGTCCGATCTCATCCGGGCGGCCTCGTCGACGGTCGTGGCGCTCGACCAGACGCAGCCGCCCCTGACCGACGTCGGTGAGATCCGCCCGGCGATCACGGTCGACATCGGCGACCTGCAGGGGGCCTTCAGCGCTGCGCTCTACTTCGGGCCGCTCACGATCTTCCTCTTCCTCGGTCTCGGCGGTGCCGCCAGGAACCTCGTCCGTGAGGACCGTGAGGGCACGCTCGCCCGGATCCGCTCGGTGGCGGTGTCGCCGCGGGCGCTCGCCACCGGCTCGGCCATCGGGGTGTTCGTGCAGGGAGTGCTCGCGTCGCTCGCCGTCTACGCCGTGTCGTCGCTGGTGTTCGGTGCCCGCTGGGGGTCGCCGGTGGAGGTGGTGGTCGTCCTCGTGGCGCTCGTGGTGTCGCTCAGCGGGCTCTCGACGATCATCACCGCAGCGGCACGCACCGAGGCCCAGGCCGAGGGGTGGACCAACGCGTTCGCGTTCCTGTTCGGCGTGATCGGCGGCTCGTTCTTCGGCGGTGCCCAGTTCCCCGGTCTGCTGGGCGTGATCGGCTCGTACACCCCCAACGCCGTCGCCATGCGGGCGCTCGTCGAGCTCGGCCCCGGTGGCCAGGACCTGGCGTCGGTCCTGCCGCTGCTCGCGGCACTGGTCGTGGTCGGCGTCGTGGCCTTCGCCGTGGGTGCCCAGCTCATGGTCCGGAGGTTCGGGTGACGGCGCCCGCCCGTTCACCACTGGTGCGACCGGGCGAGTCGGTCGGGGACGCACCCTCGACCTGGTCGATCGCCCGGTCCGTGGCGGCGGTGGACCTCCGTCGACTGGTGCGGGACCGGGTCGCCCTGTTCTTCATGGTGGTCCTCCCCTTCGTCCTGATCCTGGCGCTGGGCGTGGCGTTCCCCACCGACACGGGGGTCGTGGAGGTGGGGGTCGTCGCGGGCGAGACCACGGGGATCGGCGGGCAGCTGCTCGAGGCGGTCGGTGGTGCGGACACCCTCGACGTCACGTTCTACGACGAGCCCCAGGACGTGGTGCGCGACATCCAGCTCGGTCGGATCGAGGCCGGCATCATCATCCCGCCGGACCTGACCGAGGTGGTCGAGTCGGGCGGCACCGGTGAGGTGCGCCTCGAGCTGGACCCGGCCAACCAGGCCTCGGCGATGCTGCGCAACATGCTCGACGCAGTGGTCGAGAACCAGGCGCTGGTGCTCACGGCCGCACGATTCGCCGAGGACCGCACCGGCGCCGAGAAGCAGGAGGCCCTCGCCGCCGCCGAGGAGCAGGTGCGGCAGCTCACACGAGGCCAGGTCGAGTCGGTCACGGTCGGCGGCTCGGGGAGACCCGTGTCGGGCTTCGCCTTCACGGCGCTCGCGCAGATGATCCTGTTCATGTTCATCAACTCGCTCGCCGGCGGGTCCTCGATCGTCGAGATGCGGACCTTCGGCGTGGCCGGCCGGGCCCTCACGGCACCGGTCACGGTGGCGGGACTCACGTTCGGGATCACCCTCTCCCGGTTCCTGATCGCGCTGCTCCAGGGTCTGTTGATCGCGGTGGTCTCGGCGGTGGCGTTCGGCGTCGACTGGGGGGACCCGACGGTGCTCGTGTCGGTCCTGGTCCTGTTCGCGCTGGTCTCGGCCGGCGCCGGGGTCCTCATGGGCGCGCTCGCCAGGACGCCGGACCAGGCGGTGGCCTTCGGCATCCCGATCTCCCTGGCCATGGCGGCCCTGGGCGGATGCTTCTTCCCGCTGTCGGTGGCGCCGGCGGTCATGCAGGTCGTCGCCCGGGTGCTGACGCCGCAGGCGTGGGCGACGAGCGCGCTGACCGCCTCGGTGTTCGACGGCGCGGGTCTGGGGTCGGTGGTGGTGAACCTGGCCGTGCTCGCAGGGTTCGCCGCTCTCTACCTGTCGTTCGGGTCCGTCCTCCTGTCCCGTCGACTGCGCGAGGGCTGAGGGCCCTCAGACCGGTCCGGGTCGGTCCCGCTCCGGGTCGACCACCACGAACCGGGGGTCGATCTCGCCCGGCGCGAGCGGCCGCATGAGCAGGTCGGCCGCCGTCCACAGCGTGCGCGACGGGGGGAAGAACACGAGCGGACCGAGGAGTGCGATCGACAGCTCGGCGCCGAGCAGAGGTGCCAGCGGGACCTCGGGGTAGGTGGCGATGCTCCCGCCGAGCAGGACCACGAGCATGACCCCGAAGACCACCGTGGTGTTGAGTCCCAGCGAACCGATCCAGTGTCCCTCGATCCGCTCGAAGCGCAACGTGCAGGTGGGGCACCGCTCGACCATGGCGAACCAGTTCCTGAACACGTGCCTGCCGCCGCAGGCGGGGCAGCGGATGAAGAGTCCCCGCCACAGCATGGTGCTCGGTCGGACGCCGAGCTGCACCGGCGCCGGGACCTGCTTCCGGGGCCGCCGACGGGGCGGCGGGTCGGGGCGTTCCACACCGAGACGCTACGTCGCTGGCCCCGTCTCCTCCCCCTCGCCGTCCGGTGGGTCGCCTCCGAGCAGCAGCTGCAGGTCCTCCACGTCCTGCTGGCGCGCCGAGGGGAGCAGTCGGGTCGGCCACTGCGTGGGCGACGCGCCGAGCAGGGGCACGTGCTCACCGGAGTCCAGTCGCAGCACGAACAGCCGCCACGGCCCTCGCTGGACGAGCGCCCGGTCCACCGCCTCGGCGGGGATGCGGCGTCGGGTCCGCCAGCAGACCACGTCGCGGATCTCGCCGTGGGGGCCCTCGTCCACCGTCACCAGGCAGCCTCGGGCGAGCACCAGCGCAGCCACTCCGACCAGGCCGGGGACCACGATCCACAGCCACCACGGGCCGTTCCGGTTCGCCGGTGACCAGACCGCCCAGCTGGTGGCCACGACCGCCGCACCCAGTCCGGCCACCGTCACGATCAGCAGGGGAGCGGCGACGATGCTCGTGCGACGCAACCGGACGCAGGCGGGTCGGGAGTCCACGACGAGACGCTAACCGGGTCGTCCTCACCGGATTCCAACCTGCCGGAGGGCACAATGTCCGCGGACGACGGGAGGAGTCGCAGGTGCATCCCACGAGTGCCGCAGCGCCCGCCCGCGTGCTCGTCGTCGACGACGACCGGGCGATCCGTGAGTCGCTCGAACGACTGCTCCAGTTGGAGGGCCACCAGCCGGAGACGGCCAAGGACGGCGCCGTCGCACTCGAGTTGGCGCGCACTCGCGCCTACGACCTGATCGTGCTCGACCTCATGATGCCGAGCGTCGACGGCCTCACGGTGTGTCGGGTCCTGCGGAGCGAGGGCGACCGGACGCCGATCATCATGCTCACCGCCCGGACGGAGACCTCCGACCGGGTCGCCGGACTCGACGCCGGTGCCGACGACTACCTACCCAAGCCGTTCGACCCGGCCGAGCTGCTCGCCCGGGTGCGGGCGCTGCTCCGGCGGGCCCGACCGGTGAGCGAGGTGCCGAGCGACGTGCTCGAGGTGGCCGACCTGCGGCTGGACCCGGCTGCCCGTCAGGTGTGGCGGGCGGGTGTGGAGCTGTCGTTGTCCAAGACCGAGTTCGACCTGCTCGAACTCCTCGCCGCGAACGCCGGGGTGGTCCTCGACCGCAGCCGGATCTACGACGACATCTGGGGCTACGACTTCGGCCCGGACTCCAAGAACCTCGCCGTGTACATCTCGTACCTGCGGCGCAAGGTCGACGAGGGTCACGAGGTGAAGCTCATCCACACGGTCCGCGGCGTGGGCTACACCCTGCGGGCAGGCTGACGGGGTGAGCCTGCGACTGAAGCTCGTCCTGGCACTGGTGCTGCTGTCGACCGGCGCCACGGTGGTCGTCGGGGCGTCCTCGTACCGGAGCACCCGGGCGGAGCTCACCAGCGAGGTCGATCGGTCGCTCGAGGCCGCCGTGGAGCCGATCCGCGGCCGGTTGCGGCAGCAGTTCGACCGTGACGGTCGTCCCGACCGCCCGTCACCGCCCGGGGAGTTCCGAGCCCGGACCGACCTCCAGGCCGTCGTCGTCGCCGAGGACGGCACGGTGGTCGAGTTGGTCGGCGAGGGCATCGAGCCCCAGCAGGTCACCCTGGACCTGATGGGCAGCCCGGCCGGTTCGTCGGCGTTCGCCACGGTCACCGTCGACGACACGCCGTACCGGGTGCTCGCCTCCAGTCTGCGGGTGCCGGCGGTCCTGCAGCTGGCGCGCAACGTCGAGGAGATCGACCGGGTGCTCGCCGCGCTGCGGACTCGGATCGTGCTGGTCGGCCTGGTGGTGGCCGTCGTCGCCGGGTTGGTCGGATCGTTGCTCGCTCGTCAGCTGACCCGCCCGCTCGAACAGCTGGCAGCTGCTGCGGCGACCGTCGGTGCCACCGGTTCGCTCGACGAGCGGGTCCCGGAGGGTGGTGGACCGGAGACCGCCCGACTCGGCAGCTCCTTCAACGGCATGCTGGCGGCGCTCGCCCGGTCGAAGGCGGCCCAGCAGCAGCTCGTCCAGGATGCCGGCCACGAACTCCGGACCCCGCTGACGAGCCTGCGCACCAACGTCTACGCCCTCCGGCGCGGCGACCAGCTCACCCCCGAGGACCGGGCCCGCGTGCTCGACGACCTCGAGTCCGAGACCCAGGAGCTCTCGGCCATCGTCGACGAGATCGTCGAGCTCGCCACCGACGCCCGCAGCGACGAACCGTTCGAACCGGTGCGGCTCGGCGAGGTCGTGGGCAGGGTCGCCGAGCGCACCGAGCTGCGCACGGGTCGGACGGTCCGGCTGGTCGCCGACGACTCGGTCGTGCTGGGCCGTCCGCGCGCCCTGGAGCGGGTGGTGTCGAACCTGCTCGGCAACGCCACCAAGTTCGACACCTCCGGCGGGCCCATCGAGGTGCAGGTGGTCGCCGGGGCGATCGTCGTCACCGACCACGGACCCGGGTTCGAGCCCGCCGACCTCCCGTTCGTCTTCGACCGGTTCCACCGGTCGGTCTCGGCTCGGAGCCTGCCGGGTTCGGGCCTCGGACTGTCGATCGTCCGGGACCTGACCGAGGCCCACGGCGGGACGGTGGCCGCAGGGAACGCCCCCGGCGGCGGGGCGATGGTGAGCGTGACGCTGCCCCTCGCCGATCCGTCGACGGCACCTCCCGGGACGTCGCCGCAGGTCGCCCCGCAGCCGCCGCCGTTGTCCTGAGGCCGGTCCCGGTGTCCCTGAGGGGCCGCTGGGCAGGTTCTCACCCTGCTCTCACCCCGTCCCGAGCAGCATGGAACCTGCGCCGCTGATGCTGGGCCCCGTCGGACAACCCCCACGAACAGGAGACACCGTGAACGACACCAGTGACACCACCCCGAACGACGGGACGAGGCGGCCCGGTCGGCTCAAGGCCGCGATCATCGCCGGCGGCCTGACCGCCGGACTGCTCGGCGGCGGCGTGGCCGGGCTCACGCTCGGCACCACCGCGGTCTCCGGCGCCCAGGACGACACGACGACGACGGCACCGCCGGCCGACACGCCGGCCCCGGGTGGCGAGCAGGGTCGTCCCGACCCGACCCAGCGCATCCGGGACGTGCTCGCACCGCTCGTCGCCGACGGCACCATCACGCAGGCCCAGGCCGACGCCGTCACCCAGGCGCTCGTGGCCGCCCGGCCGGAGCGCGGCGAGGGTCGCGGTCGCGGTGGGCACGGACCCGGTGGACACGGCGCGATCCGCCAGGGTCTCGGCGCTGCTGCCACGGCGCTCGGCATGCCTGAACAGGAGCTGGTGAGTGCGCTGCGCGGCGGACAGACGCTCGCCCAGGTGGCCCAGGGTCGAGGCGTCGACCCGCAGGTCGTGGTCGACGCCCTCGTCGCCGAGGTGAAGGCCCACCTCGACGAGGAGGTCGCGAGTGGCGAGCACACCCAGGAGGAGGCCGACCAGAAGCTGGCCACGGCCACCGAGCGGATCACCGACATGGTGAACAACGGCCGGCCCGAGCGCGGCGAGGGCCGCCGACCCGGTGGCCGTGGACCCGGTGGCCGTGGCGGACAGCCGCCGGCCGACGCTCCCGCCCAGGGCGACTGACCCCAGCCCGATCCCCCCACCCCACGGTGGCCCGGCCGACCGGCCGGGCCACCGGCGCGTCCGGGGCCGACCCGGTGGCGCCCACCGGCGTCGGACGCGGCGGTTGCCGGCCCCCGACGCCGTCGCGGACGGTAGGTTCGCCACATGGCAGACGCAGGTGGGCGGGTCCGGCTCGAGATCGACGGCCGGATCGCCACGATCACGAACGACAACCCCGACAAGCACAACGCGTTCGACGACCACATGGACGCGCAGCTCTTCGAGGCCCTCGCCGAGCTCCGCTCCCGCCCCGACGTCCGGGCCGTGGTGTGGCGTGGCGAGGGGAAGTCGTGGTCCTCGGGCCGTGACGTCGGTTCGATCGGGACCAACCAGACCGACATGACCCACCACGAGCTGATGACGCGGGGGATCCGGGGCATCCAGCAGCTCTGGGAGCTGGAGGCGCCGATCGTCGTCGCCATCCAGGGGTGGGCCCTCGGCGGCTCGTTCCAACGGGCGTTGCTGTGCGACGTGCGGATCGCCAGCGAGGACGCCCGGTTCGTGCTGCCCGAACTTGGCCACGGCGTGATCCCCGACACCGGCGGCGTCGCAGTGCTCCAGCAGATGGTCGGACCGGGTCTGGTCGCCGACATGGTGCTGACCGGCCGGCGGCTGTCGGCGGACGAGGCGCTCACCCACGGGATCGTCTCCCGGGTCGTCCCTCGTGACGAGCTCGACGCGACAGCCTACGAGATGGCCGAACGCATCGCCGCGGCACCGGCGGTCACCGTCAAGCTCGCCCGACGGGTGCTGTCGCACCTGTCACGACCCGCCGTGCGGGCGTCGATGGAGGACGAGTTGATCTACCAGACCTTCCTGAACCGC
>CAIQNH010000095.1 GCA_903873135.1 uncultured Actinomycetes bacterium | reverse complement strand
TGCCCGCAGGATCAGCATGTAGATGGGGAACAGGACGATCAGCGACAGTGCCGAGAGCACCACGTACCAGCCCAGGTCAGCCGGCCTGATCCGGCGTCGCGGCCGGGCGGTCGGCACCTCGGCGTCGCCCCCGTCGAGGTCGAGCGGGTCAGTCGCCATAGTGGACCCGCTTGGACAGGAGGCTGTACTGCACCGCCGCCACGACGGCGGTGAGGGCGAAGAGGCCGATCGACAGACCCGAGCGCACGTCGAGCCCTCGCACGCCCTTGGGGTCGGCGATCTTGTAGAGGAGGGTCTCGGTCGAGTCCCCGGGACCACCGCCGGTCAGGAACTCGATCTGTGCGTAGGCCTGCAGCGCGCTGATGACCAGGACCACGGCCAGGAACAGCAGGGCTGGGGAGATCAGCGGCACGGTGATCCGGAAGAACCGCCGGGTGGCGCTGAAGCCGTCGAGCGTCGCCGCCTCCGTCAGTTCGTCGGGGACGGCCTGCAACGCCGCCAGCACGATGATGAACGTCAGCCCGAGGTTCTGCCAGACCGTCGTGAGGGCGACGGCGAACATGGCGGAGCGCGGGTTGTTCAGGCTCAGCCAGCTGACGTCCTTGAAGTAGCCGACCTCGGGGTTGACCAGGGTGAAGAACACCACCGACGCCACGGCGACCGACGTGGCCACGGTGGAGGAGAAGATCGTCTGGAAGATCTTCACGCCGGCCAGCCGTCGGTGGGCCGCCACGGCCAGGAGCACGCCGAGCACCAGGCCGAGGGGCACCGTGTAGACCATGAACTGGAAGGAGTGCAGCAGGCCGGAGGTGAAGTCGCTGCTGGTGAGGGTGTCCCAGAGCTGGCCGAACCCGACCCACGTGGCCTCCTTGTTGCGGAAGCGGGGCTGCCGGTGCGTGGCGTACCAGAACAACCGGTACAGCGGGTAGTAGGAGAACGCCGCGAACAGCAGGACCGCCGGGGCCAGGAACAGCAGCGCCATGGCGGTGTCCCGGCCCCGCTGCCGTCGGGGACGGCGTGAGCCCGGAGCGCCCAGCGCCAGGTCCTCCCCGGCGGCCTCGGCGGTGGGCAGGTCGCTCAACCGGTCCTCAGTTCGTGCGCCAGGTCGTGGCGGGGTCGAACAGGTGGACCCGGTCGGGGTCGACGCCCAGGTGCACCTCGCTGCCCACACCGACCGACGGCCCGTCGCTCGGGTCGCGGACCACCAGTCGGTCCTCGCTGGACCGGACGATCACGTGGCGCTCGTGGCCGAGCAGCTCGACGTTCTCGACCCGGCCGGTGAGGTGGGCGGGAGTGGGCGAGACGTGCAGGTGCTCCGGACGGATCCCCACCACGACGGACTCGTCAGCCCGGGTCGCACCGGTCACGCCGACGGGCACGTCACCCGCCGAGGTCCGCACGGCGAGCCCCTCGCCGGCCGACACCGCCACGCCGGACAGCACGTTCATGGGGGGACTGCCGATGAAGCCGGCGACGAACAGGTTGGCGGGCCGCTCGTAGACCGCCTGGGGTGCGCCCACCTGCTGGAGTCGACCGTCGCTCATGATGGCGATGCGGTCGGCCATGGTCATGGCCTCCACCTGGTCGTGGGTCACGTAGACGAACGTCGTTCCCAGGCGGCGGTGCAGGTCGACGAGCTCGAGCCGCGTCTGGGTCCGCAGCTTGGCGTCGAGGTTGGACAGCGGCTCGTCCATCAGGAACACCTCGGGACGCCGCACGATGGCGCGGGCGAGGGCCACTCGCTGCCGCTGTCCGCCGGAGAGCTCGCCCGGCTTGCGGCCGAGGTACTCGGTCAGTCCGAGGGTCGCCGCCGCGTCGGCGACCCGCTGCGACCGCTCGGCCGGGTCCACGCGCACGGAGCGGTTGGCGACGAGTGGCGACTCGATGTTCTGTTGCACGGTCATGTGCGGGTAGAGCGCGTAGCTCTGGAACACCATCGCGATGTCCCGGTCGCGCGGCGGGACGTCGTTGACGACCCGGTCGCCGATCGACAACGTGCCGCCGCTGATCTCCTCGAGGCCGGCGATCATCCGCAGCGCCGTGGACTTGCCGCACCCCGACGGACCCAGCAGGACCATGAACTCACCGTCGAGCACCTCGAGGGTGAGGTCCTCCACGGCGAGCACGTCGCCGAACCGCTTGCTCACCCGGTCGAAGACGACGCCGCTCACCGCGCAGGAGACTAGGCCACGACGAGCCCTCGGGGAGGCCCCGACCGGCCGCCGGTCACCGGGATCTGCGCACGACCTCCAGGTAGCCATCGACCGCTCCGCAACCGTTCGCCCGGAGTTCACGTTCGGTCAACCACGGCGGGGGCACCGACTGTGTGCACCAGCGCCCGAACGTGGTGGCGTCCAGCCAGGCGGCGTCCTCGGCGGAGAGTTCCGGGGCGACCAGATCTCCGGCGGCGGCCCGCTCCCGCAGGTCGTCCCACCGGGCGTTGCGGTCGAATCGCCGACCGGCCTCGGCGAGGGTCTCGGGCGACGGTGGAGCGCCGGCGCGACCGGCCCACGCCGGGTGCAGGGCGGCGGCGGCATCCCACGTCGGCAGCGCGCCGCCCGTGACCGCCTCGAGCAGACGGTGCGACCAGAGTCCGATCCCGATCCCGGGGCACGGTGGAGGGTCACCGGGCGCGGGCAGTCCGAGCACGCAGTGCAGGGCGTCCACGACCAGGCCGCTGCCCGGTTCCTCCCGCACGACCCGGTCGCGGCCGTCCGGGGTCAGCGATCGGATGCGGCACCGGTGCGTTCCGGACCGGTCGAGCACCAGGTCGAGGTGGAGCGTCGTGCCGTCGACCGGCAACCCGCCGGGCTGGTCGTCGCTCGACCCGGTTCCGTCCGGCGGTCCGAGCGGCCGCGCCGCACCGACCAGGCCGACGGCCACGGCGGTGGTACCCGCCGGAGCGCGGACCCCGAACATGGTCGCAGCGCCGGAGCGGGGGTCGGGGTCGAGTCCGCGCACCGCCAGCTCGGCGGGGGCGGACGATCCGTGGCCCTCGGGGGTGAGCACGGCGAGCAGCGTCCAGGGTCCGACCGCGGCCACCAGGTCGAGCAGTTCGTCCAGGTCGGGGTGGTGCACGGTCCCTCCGTGGGTCACGGTGGGACGACGGTGCGGGACCGACGGGGGCGGTCCGGATCTCCTCCGGTGGCGATCGTCCGACGCCGACCGGGACGAGAGTCTCTCAGGCGCCCCGGGCGGCCGCCGCTTCGGCGGCCGGGGACGGGGACCCGGTCGCCCCTCCGGGCGTCCGGTCGACCCAGCCCGCCGCCGACGGCCAGCGCCGGGCGACGAGCGTGTGGGTGAGCCGGGCGTCGCTCAGCACGTAGGCCCGGAGGTCCTCGGCCGACAGGTCGTGGATGCGGGTGCGGTCGACCTCGACCGGTTCCAGTCCCACGAACCGTGACAGCGACTTGAGCGCGCAGCTGATGCCGAGCGTGCGACCGACGTCGGCCCGGTAGGTACGGAGTCCGTCGAGGTGGCGGTGGCGGTGCCACACGGCCTCGCCGGTCGCCGGGTCGATCCGGAGGCCGGTCGTGAGGCCGAGGCGCTCGGCCCGAGCCGCGATGAAGGGCAGGTCGAAGCCCCGGCCGTTCCACGTCACGAGCACCCCGGGCGGCAGGTGGAGCAGGGTCTCGTCCACCCGGCGCAGCAGCGCAGCCTCCTCGCCCTCGAGGACGTCCTCGACGTGGCCGGGCCCGGCGGTGCTCGGACCGGGGTGCGGGCCGTGACCGGACCGGTCGACCGGGCCGCCCCACACGGCCACGGCCACCACGGCCGAGCGTGTGGGGTCCAGGCCGTCGGACGCGGTGTCGGTCTCGATGTCGAGCCCGTAGAGCGGCAGGTCGCTCAGGTCCTCGGTGGTGGACTCCCTCGGCTCGGACACGCGCGCATGGTAGGTCGGGCCCGCGACGCCGGGGGTGGTCACCCCCTGATCCGCACCCGCCGTCCCCGTCGGTCCCGGTGGGGGTCGGCGAACTCCACGACCGCGCCCCCGGTGGCCCACGCCGCTGCCCGCACGGCGAGCACCAGCGCGTCGAGGACGTCGTCGCCGGCGGCCCCGCGAGGGGTCGAGGACGGTCGGGTCCACCGGTCCGGCACGTGGGGTCGCAGGACCGCCAGGCGCTCCCGACGCCCCGCCGTCGTCCGCTTGGGGTGGCGCATCGGCGCGCCGCCGAGCGTGGCGAAGGCCAGCTCGGGGTGGGTCTCGACCACCCGGTCGCGGCGGCGCGGGCCGACCTGCTCCAGGGCGTCGTCGAGCTCGGCGATCCGCGGGACGAGCCCCCAGGCCTGCACCGAGAGTCCGGACCCCGTGGCGTGCCGCTGGCGACGGAGCGCGTCGGCGTAGTCGCTCGCGACGAGCACGTCCCGGACCGGAACCGGGAACACCGAGCTGCGGCGCGGTCCGATCGCCGCCCGGCACGTCCGGTCGCAGGCCCGCGGCCCGTCCTCGGGCAGGCCGATCGGCATGTCGATCGCCACCGTCGTGAGGCGGGTGTCGGCGACGACCGGTGCGATGGCCCCGACGACGTCGACGGCCGTGACCCGGAACGGCTCGACCTCCGCCACGACCACCACCCAGCCGCCCCTGCAGCCGTCCACCCCCGCCACGAGGGCCGTCTCGTCTGCGTCGCCGGGCACCCGGTGAGCCTACGGTCACCACCCTCGCCCAGGCGCAGCGACGACACGGTGAGGGCACGGTGCCGTCCGGGCCGTGCACGACCGGTCGAGGTACCTCCCGGTACGATCCGACGCAGCCGACGTGGTCCGCACGTCGTCCCACCAGCCCAGGAGTTCCCCGGACCCGTGGCCCGCCACCTCATCACCAGTGCGCTGCCCTACATCAACGGGGTCAAGCACCTCGGCAACCTGGTCGGCTCCATGCTCCCGGCGGACGTGGCGGCCCGGTACCTGCGTGCCGCCGGCCACGAGGTCCTGGCCATCTGCGCCACCGACGAACACGGCACCCCCGCCGAGCTGGCCGCCGTAGCGGCCGGACTCCCGGTCGAGGAGTACTGCGCCCAGCAGTACGTGGTCCAGAAGGAACTGGGAGAGCGCTTCGGCCTGTCCTGGGACCACTACGGCCGGACGTCGCGACCGCAGAACCGAGTGCTCACCGACCACTTCGCCGCTCGGCTCCACGCCGAGGGGTTCACCGAGATCCGGTCCACGCCGCAGGTGTACTCCGTGGCCGACGGCCGGTTCCTGCCCGACCGGTACGTGGTCGGGACGTGCCCGAACTGCGGCTTCGAGCGGGCCCGCGGCGACCAGTGCGAGCAGTGCGGCAAGCAGCTCGACCCGACCGACCTGATCGAACCCCGGTCCGCCATCTCGGGCAGCGCCGAGCTCGAGGTGCGGGAGAGCGCGCACGTCTTCATGCGGCAGGCCGCACTCGCCGGACGCATCCGCGCCTGGGTCGACACGCGCACCGAGTGGCCGCAGCTGACGCGATCGATCGCCGACAAGTGGCTCGACGAGGGGCTGCAGGACCGGGGGATCACCCGCGACCTCAGCTGGGGCTTCCCCGTCGACCCCGAGGTGTTCCCGGAGGCGGCCGGCAAGGTCTACTACGTGTGGTTCGACGCGCCGATCGGGTACCTCGGCGCCACCCGGGAGTGGGCCGACCTCACCTGCACGCCCGACCGGGCCGAGGCCGAGTTCGACCGCTGGTGGCGGACCGACCGCGGCGCCGAGGACGTCGTGTACACCCAGTTCATGGGCAAGGACAACGTGCCGTTCCACACGATCGGCTTCCCGGGGACGCTCCTCGGCTCCGGTGAGCCGTGGAAGCTGGTGGACCGGCTCAAGTCGTTCAACTGGCTCACGTACTACGGCGGGAAGTTCTCGACCTCGGACCACCGCGGCGTGTTCATGTCGGACGCCCTCGAGCTGCTCCCGGCCGACTACTGGCGCTGGTACCTCGTGTCCAACGCCCCGGAGTCCGACGACACCAGCTTCACGTGGCCGCTCTTCGCCGACTCCGTCAACAAGGAGCTCGTCGCCACGCTCGGCAACTTCGTGAACCGGACCGTCACCCAGGTCGTCCGGCACTTCGGCGAGCAGGTCCCCGCCGGTGGCGAGCCCGAGGCCCCGGAGCTGGAGGCGCTCGACGCGGCCCGCGCCAGGCTCTGGGAGTACCTCGTGCACATGGACGCCCTCGAGTTCCGCAAGGCGTCGGCCGCGCTGCGGTCGCTGTGGGCCGAGGGCAACGTCTACCTGGAGCGTCGGGAGCCCTGGCGGACCGTCAAGACCGACCGCGACCGGACGGCGTGCACCCTGCGCACGGCGCTGGTCCTGGCGGTCGTGGACGCAGTGGCCTCGATCCCGTTCATCCCGCACACGGCCGAGCGGCTCGCCACCTGCCTGACCGGATCGACCGTACCGGCCGGCCTCCTCGACGCCGGCCTGGTGGACCGGGCGCTCGCCGCCGTCCAGCCGGGGGCGGCGGTGGTCCCGCCCGGCCTGCTGTTCGAGAAGGTCGCCGACGAGCAGATCGCCGCGTGGGAGGATCGCTTCGGTGGCGACGCTGACGCAGCCGGATCCCCCGGCGCCGACCCGGTGGTGAACGGGTGACCTCCGTGTCCTCGTCCACCCGGTCGTCCCGTCGGCGCCGGTCGTCGGAGCCCCGTGGTCCGGTGGTCCGAGCCCTGCTGCGAGCCCGCCTCCAGCTGGCGAGGGTCGTGACCCTCCTGCTGCTGCTCGCCGTCAGCGGCGTGGCGCTCGGTCTGCTGGTGTCGTTCCCGGTGAGCCGCCTGCAGTTCAACCCGAGCGGCGCCATCCGTCTGGACCAGGCCAACCTGGTCGGCAAGGCGGACACGGACGCCGCGCTCGTCGCCGCCGAGGACCTGCCCGTGGAGTGGGTGCCGGGCGACGACGCACTCGGTGCGTTCGGGGTCCTCGGGTCCACGTTCTGCGGCACCGAGGTCGACCTGCCCACGGGGCTCTCCGAGAAGAAGTCGGTGGTGTTCGACAACCCGCAGACCGGGTCGGTGCTGATCGGCCAGGCGCTGCGGGTGGACAAGTGGCAGGCGGCCCGCGACTACGTGGGGCAGGTCGACCGGGCGCTCAAGGACTGCGACGAGTTCTACGCCCGCAGCTTCACCGGTCCGGTGCGCTCCCGGATCGAGGATCCACCCGGATCCCCGGCGATCACCGACGCCGTCGGCGCGACCTACCGTTCCCTCGAGGATCCGCCGGGCGTGACGGAGTGGTCGATCCTGGCCGTCGGCGACCTGCTCGTCGCCGTCGTGGTGACCGGCCCCGAGGAGACCTCGGAGCAGTTCATCGACACCGTCGAGAACCGCATCCTCACCCGGTTGGACCCGGCGAACTTCGCCCCCTCCGGGTCGAGCACCACGACCACGACCACCTCGCCCGGCGGGAACTGAGGCCCCGGTCCCCGGCGACGGCTCAGAGCTCGTCGTCGAGCAGGTGGTAGGCCTCGGCGAACGGTGCCCCGGCCCACCTGCCCGCGTCGGCAGCCAGCTCGGCCTCACGTCGGCGGAACGCGTCGAGCGGCGCCTCGTCGTCGCCGGTCGGGCTGTGGTGCAGGTGGGTGGTCTCCCACTGGCTCCGGTGGGCGAGCAGGGCGGCCACCTTGCGGTCCAGGTCCGCCTCCCCGAAGGTCTCGGCGTGGTCGGCCTCGTCGGGCTCGAACAGCAGGAGCGCCCGGGGTCGGTGGGGTGTCAGTCCGTCCCGGAGCTGCTCGGGGGCGAACCACGGGTCACGGGCCGCCACGATGCCCTCGACGACGAGCCGCCCGGCCGCAGCGTGGTCGGGGTGCAGTCGGTAGCGCTTCCACGGATCGTGGCCGAGCACCACGTCGGGCCGGAGACGGCGGACGACCTCGCACACCCGGTCCCGGTTGGCCACGTCCGAGGTGAGCTCGCCGTCGGTGAGGCCGAGGAACGTCACGGAGGTCCCGCCGAGCAGGTCGGCGGCCTCCTCCTGCTCCAGCTGTCGTCGCCGGGCCAGCGCCGTCGTGTCGGCGGTGGCGTCCCAGGTCCCCTTGGAGCCGTCGGTGAGCACCAGGTGGTGCACCGCCGCGCCGAGGCGGGCCCACTTGGCGATCGTGCCGCCGCACTGGAACTCGGCGTCGTCGGGGTGCGCCACCACCACGAGCGCCACGTCGGGCGGGTCGAGGTCGGTGGACCGCGGCGGTGGGCGGTCGGTGAGGTCGGCTCGGCGCACCACGGTCAGAGTGTGGCACCCGGGTCGGGGCCGAGACCGACGAGGTCGTCGGGGACGTCGACGTCCCACCCCAGGTCGGCGTCGGCCACCACGACCACCCGCAGTCCGAGGCGCACCGCCTCGGCCCGGTGCGCCTCGGCCGACCCCGGCCCGTAGCGGAACCGGAACCCCGGTGCGCTCGGCAGCGACAGGACGTTGGTGCCGTCGCCGCGCCGGTCGGGGACGATGACCGCCGTCCCGGGGGCGTCCACGAGCGCGTCGTCGAGCACCTCGGCGAGTCGGGCCGGTCGGGCCAGGTCACCGGGGACGACGGTGACGCGGGGTGTGCCCCGCTCGAGGCAGACCTCGTGCGCGCGCTGCACCTCGTCGACCAGCCCCTGCCGGTCGGTCCGGAGCACCTCGGCGCCGGCGTCGGCGGCCCACCGGGCCACCTCGTCGTCCCGGGTCACCACCACCCGGTGCCAACCCCGCCCGGCCTCGAGCACGCCGTCGGCGAGCCGGCGGGCCAGGCGCCGGCGGTCGGGCTCGGGGAGCGCCCCGTCCAGACGGGACTTGGCCGTCCGGAAGGACTTCACCGGGACGACCAGCACGTGGTCCGGACCCGACGGGCCAGTTGCGGGCTCACCGGGCACGTCCACGGGGTGCAGCGTAGGGTTCCGGGCCATGCGGATCCGTGTCGCCGTCATCGGAGGTGGTTCGTGGGGCACCACGGTGGCCCACCTCGCCGCCCACCACGTCCCCACGCTCCTGTGGGCGCGGCGGGAGGACCTGGCCGACGAGGTCAACTCGGCGCACACGAACGAGCGGTACCTCCCGGGTCACCAGCTCCACGAGAACCTGCGGGCCACAGCGGACCTGGCGGAGGCGGTCTCGTCCGCCGACGTGCTCGTGATGGGCGTCCCGTCCCTCGGCTTCCGGAGCGCGCTCGAGGCCTGTGCCGAGCACGTGCGGGCGTGGGTGCCGGTGCTGTCGCTCACCAAGGGCTTCGAGCAGGGGACGCGCCTCCGCATGACCCAGATCGTCAACGAGGTCCTGCCGGGCCACCCGGCCGCGGTGCTCACCGGTCCGAACCTGGCCAAGGAGATCCTCGCCGGCGACGCGGCCGCGGCGGTCATCGCCAGCCCCGACCCGGTCGTCGCCCAGCACCTGCAGCGCATCTTCCACCAGAACCTCTTCCGGGTGTACGTCAACCCTGACGTGACGGGCTGCGAGGTCGCCGGTGCGCTCAAGAACGTGATCGCCATCGCCGCCGGCATGGCCGACGGCCTCGGTGCGGGGGACAACACCAAGGCGGCGGTCATCACGCGGGGACTCGCGGAGCTGTCGCGCCTGGGTGAGGCCATGGGCGGCAGCTTCGCCACCTTCTCGGGGCTCGCCGGCATGGGGGACCTGATCGCCACGTGCATGTCGGTCCAGTCCCGCAACCGGTTCGTGGGCGAGGAGCTGGGCCGGGGCCGGACGATCGACGAGATCATCGCCGAGATGAACATGGTCGCCGAGGGGGTCAAGACCTCCCGGGTCGTGATGGAGCTGGCCGCCGAGTACGGGGTGGAGATGGCCATCTCCTCCGAGGTCTTCGCGGTGTGCCACGAGGGTCGATCGGCGGCCGACGCCTACCGGGGCCTGATCCGTCGGCAGGTCGGCGGCGTCGAGTTCTCCAGCCTCTCGTACTGAGCGGGGTCCGTGGTCGCGGACTTCGCCGCCTCCCGTGGTCGGCCGTAGCCTGCCGGTCGTGCGTCCCCGCTGCTCCGAGCCGTTCCTGCGTGCACCCGGCGGGGTGACCACCCCGGTGGGGACCATCGACGCCGGGGTCCTGGCGCTCGTGGACGCCGCCGGGGCGGTGGAGCCGGTTGGCACGACGTGGACGCTCGACTGGTGGATCGGCGCCGAGGACCGCTGGCACCACCCGTCGGTCGAGGCGGCCGTGCGGCAGCGGTCGCTCGGCGACGCGCCGCTGGTGCACACGGCCGTCCGGGTCCCGGGTGGCGACGTGGTCGCCCGGACGGGTGGCGTCGTCGCGACCTCGGGCACCGAGGTGGGCCCCGGCGTGCTCGTCGAGTTCGAGAACCTCTCGGCGGTGCCCGTCGCGCTGGCGCTGGTGCTGCGACCCGTCCGATCCGACGGTGGCGGCCGGGTGGTGGCCGCCCGGGTGCACGGTTCGACCGTGGAGATCGACGGTGCGGTGGCGCTCCGGGTGGACCGTCCGATCGCCCGGGCGGTGGTGGGACGCTGCGTCGCCGACCCGCCGGGTGGCTCGGTGGCGACCCGTCTCGCCGAGGCCGACGACCGGACGCCTCCGCTGGCCACCGAGGACCGGGACGGTCGGGCCGAGGTGGCCGTGGTGGTGCCGCTCGCCCACGCCGCGACGGTGCGGGTGCTCGTGGGCGCCGGCCCGGGAGGGGAGGGGCCGTGGAGCTCACCCTCGCTCGATGACGTGACGGCCGGCTGGGACACGCACCTCGACCGGCTCGCCTCGCTCGACCTGGGTGACCCGGCCCGCACCTCGGCGTTCCGTGCGGCGTGCGCCACGCTGCTGCTGTGTGCCCAGGACGTGGTGGCCGACACGCTGCGTCGCCGCCGTCGGGGTGACGGGACGAGCGACTCGGTGCGGGCCGCACTGGTCTGCGAGGCGGCGGCCCGGACCGGGGCGGTGGACCTGCTGCCCCCGGTGGCGCGTGCGCTGGCGTTGGCCCAGCGGCTCGGCGGCGCCTGCCGGCTGGGCGACGGCACCGACGGGAGCGTCGCGCTGTTGTGGGCGGTGGCCGGTGTGCTGGGCGGCCCGACCGCCCACCAGCACGCCGACGAACTGGTCGCCCCGGCCGCCGTGGCGATCCGCAGGCTGGCGCGGCGACCGTCGGCGGTGGCCGAGGTCGGTGCGGCCGCTGCAGCGGCGGCGCTGCGGGCCGTGGCGCCGGGTCTGGTCACCGTCGGCCAGCCGGAGGTGGCGGCGGACGCCGTCACCGTGGCGGGGACCGTGGCGGGGACCGTGGCGGGGACCGGGTCGACCTCACGCAGCGGGCCGCAGGTGCTCGGTGGGGACGCCACGCCGGTGGCGGAGTTCGTCGTCGAGGTGCTCCGGAGCACGGTGGTCGACAGCGCCGACGGCCTGTCGGTCCTCCCGGTGGTCCCGGAGTCGACCCGGGGTCTCCCCCTCGACGTCCGGGACGTCCGCTCGGCGTGGGGACTGGTGTCGTGGTCGTTGCGCTGGCACGGCGAGCGACCGGCGCTGCTCTGGGAGGTGGAACCGGCTCCCGGGCTGGGGGTCGAGCCGGCGCCCACGCTGCGGGCACCGGTCCTGGATCCCGACTGGACCGGAACCGGTTGGTCGGGTGAGGCGCTCCTCGGTGCGACCGGGACCGGTCCGGTGGTGCGCTCCACCGCCGGGGACGACCCGTCGGCAGGATCGTTCAGCTGAGCGTCAGCGCCGGCGTCAGGCGGCCGGGACGGCCACGACCGGCAGCGACTCGAGTCCCCGCAGGGTGAAGCTCGGTCGGTAGCGAGGGAGTCCCAGGCCCTCGGGGTCGTCGACGTGGAACTCGGCGAAGTGGTCCAGCAGCGCAGCGAACGCGAGCTCGCCCTCGGCGCGGGCCAGGTGCGCGCCCAGGCAGTGGTGGGCGCCGTAGCCGAAGCTGAGCGGTGGGGGAGCGTCACCGGTGAACCGGGTCACGTCGAAGCGGCCGGGATCGTCGTAGATGCGTTCGTCGTGGTTGCCCGACCCCTGGAGCACGATGAACGACGCCCCCCTGCTCCAGTGCTGGCCGAACAGTTCGACCTCCTCGAGCGCGACCCGGTTGTTGAGCTGCACGGGGGAGTCCGCCCGCAGGATCTCGACGATCGCCGAGGGGAGCAGGGTGCGGTCGTCCCGGAGGAGCCCCCACTGGTCGGGGTGGAGGATGAGGAGGCGGAGCCCGTTGCCGATCAGGTTCGACGTCGTCTCGAACCCGGCGGCGTAGAGGAGGAGGGTGTTGGCGAGCAGCTCGTCGGTCGTGAGTCGGTCGCCCGACTCCTCGACCTCGATCAGCGCCGAGAGCAGCCGGTCGTCGGGCCGGGCCCGCTTCTCGTCGATGAGCTCGGTGAAGTAGGCCGCCAGCTCCATGCCGGCGACCTCGGCCTCCGCGATCGCCTCGGGGCTCGACGCCGGGTCGATGAAGGCCGTGATGGCCCGCACGAGCGGCTGGATGTGCTCGTTGCCGTCCCGCGGGACGCCGAGCAGTTCGCTGATGACTGCGACCGGGAACGGGATGGCGAGCTCGGCGATCACGTCCCCGCCGCCCTGCTCGACGAGTCGGTCCACGATCGGCCGGAGGAGGTCGTCGATCTCCGGCCTGAGCGCCTCGACCCGGCGCGGGGTGAACGCCCGGCTCACCAGGCTCCGGATCCGGGTGTGGTCGGGCGGGTTCAGCATGAGCATCGTCGAGGTGTCCTCGCCCGTCCGGCGCTGCCGTCCACCGATGCCCTCGGGCATCTCCATGTCCGCCTCGGGACGACCGAGCGCCGGGTTGCGCAGGACGGTGGTGCAGTCCTCGTACCCGGCGAGTCCGACGGCACCGAACCCGCTCGTCCACCGGCCCCCACCCGCGCGCAGGCGGGCGTAGGCGGGGTAGGGGTCCTGACGGCCCTCGTCGGTCATGATCGTCGAGGCCAGCAACAGGTCGGCCTCGGCCGGGTCCAGCGCGGCGTGCGGGTCGGTCACGGCGTGAGCATAGGTGCGGCTCCGCCGACGCAGCGTCCGGAGCGGGCGGTGGTCGGCGACGGAGGGCTCAGGCGGCCGGGCTGGGCCGGACGTCCTCGAGCGGGAACCAGACCGGGAGCGGCGAGTCGTCGGTGACCCGGCGGATCTGGCAGTCCTCGGCCCGCACGGCGGTCACGGCGAAGCCGGTCGTCCAGGAGTCGTCGAAGCGGTTCCTGACCTCGACCAGGCCGTCGACGACGAGCTCGGAGGTCGGGTCGGCGACGACAGCGGGCTCGACGCCGGGCCAGTTGGCCCCCGTTCCCCGGTTGCTCGCTCCCAGCCGCACGTCGCCTCGCTCCGTTCCCTGTCCCGTTCGTGGTGCTCGTCGTGGTCAGCGGGCATCCTCGCCGATCCACTGGTGGATGTGTACGCGGCCCGCTCGGGAAAATCCAGCAGATTTTCACTCTGCTCGTCAACTCCACCACCCAGCGTGGGATGACCGGCCCGTCGAGGTCGGCACTCGCGCGATCCGTGGCCGCTACGTTCGGAGGGCGTGCCGAGACCTCCGGTCCCCGACCTCTCCCTCGAGCGGGAGCTGTGGTCCGCGGGTCACGGCGTCGTCGCCGGGCTCGACGAGGTCGGCCGGGGCGCCTGGGCGGGTCCGTTGACCATCGCTGCCGTGGTGGTGCCCGCAGCCGGTCGGGTGAACGGCATCCGGGACTCCAAGCAGCTCACCGAGAGCCGCCGGGAGGAGCTGTTCGACCGCATCACGGCGTGGTGCGCGCACGTCTCGGTCGGCCACGTGAGTCCCCTCGAGTGCGATGCGCTCGGCATGTCGGCCGCCATGCGGCTCGCGGGCTGGCGCGCGCTCGACGGACTGGGCGTCGAGGTCGACCGGATCCTGCTCGACGGTTCCTGGGACTTCCTCGGTGACGACCGGGTGGTGACCGTCGTGCGCGGGGACGCGAGCTGTCGGTCGATCGCCGCGGCGAGCGTGGTCGCCAAGGTCACCCGCGACCGGATCATGCGAGCGGACGCCCCGTCGTACCCGGCGTTCGAGTTCGAGCGGAACAAGGGTTACCCGAGTCCCCGACACCGACTGGCCCTGGCCGGCTACGGGCCCACGGCGATCCACCGCCGCTCGTGGTCCTACATGGACCAGCTCCCCTGGCCGCACCTGCGGGTCGCTCCCGTCACGACCGGTGCCGGGGCCGCCGTCAGCTGAGCCCGGCGCTCCGGACGACGCGACGGTCGGGGCTAGGGTCCGGCCGTGGGCGACGTCGACGGTCCGCCGATGCGGTTGCCCGGCTCCGACCAGTTCGTGCTGGTGCTCGGCGTCTGGTTGCTCGTCGCCGCCGTGGTCGTGCTGGTCGTCGCCGCGGTGCTCCGGTGGCGGCGACGTCGTCGGGATCCGTCGGCCGGCTGGTGGTCACCGGGGCTCGTCGTCGGGTGCGTCCTGCTGCTGCTCGGAGTGCCGATGGTGGTGGCGAACCGTCCGCTGCCGTTCCGCACCCCGGAGTTCCCCCCGCTGGGCGACCTGGTCCCTCCCGAGTCGTTCTTCAACGCCACGGTGGAGCGGCTGCCCGTGGCGGCGTCCAGCGACCGGTGGATCGCCTCGCAGCGCGACGACGCCGGTCGGCCGCTCGAGCTCGTCCCCGGGTTCGAGGGCCGCACGACCCTCGGGGTGGTCTACGGGATCCCGTTCAACGTGGTGCGCGCCGACACGCCCCGCTACGACGTGGACATCGTCCGGTACCCCCAGCTCTCGTCGCCCGGCCCGTACCCGATCACGGACCCCGCCTACATCAAGTCCATGCCGTCCTACGGGATCGACAACCACTACGTCGGCTACGACCCGGAGACCAACACCTCGTGGGAGCTCATCGCCCTCCGGCGCTGGTTCGGGCGCTGGGAGGCCGACTCCGGCGCCGTGTGGGACCTCGACGACCTGCGCTACTCCGACGGCACGACCACGGCGTCGGGTCTGCCGCTCCTGCCGGGAACGATCACGTACGACGAGGTCGCGTCCGGCTCCGTCGACCACGTCGTCCTGGGCACCACGCCGGTGATCCGCACCGAGGGGTTCCTCTGGCCGGCGCGCCGCACCGACGGGCGGGTCGCCGGTGAGGACCCGCCGCCCATGGGGGCGTGGATGCGCCTGCGCGCCGACGCCGACGTCTCCCGGCTCGGGCCCCAGTCGCAGGTCGTCGCCCGGGCGCTGCAGCGACACGGGCTCGTGGTCTCCGACACCGGCGGACGCTTCGCCATGCGGGGCACCCCGGACGCCCGCTGGGACGACGACGACCTGGCGACGCTGTCCACCCTGACCTCCGAGGACTTCGAGTTCGTCGACGCGACGCCGCTGTTCGTGGCCGCCGACACCATGGCCGCGAGGCCCTCGCCGTGAGCGCACGACCGGCGCTCCCGCTCGTGCTCCTCCCGCCGTCGGAGGGCAAGGCGCTCGACGGGAGCGGCCCGGCGTGGACCCCGGGCTCGATGGCGGTCGACCTGGACGAGGTGCGATCCGGCGTGCTCGTCGACCTCGAACGAGCGATGCGTCGACCCGAGGCTGAGCGTGCCGCCCTCCTCGGGGTGCGCGGTGCCGCCCTCCAACGGGCGACGGCGGCGAACCGGACGGTGCGGACCGCGCCGACGCTCCCGGCGATCCAGCGGTACACGGGCGTGCTCTACGACGCCCTCGACGCCGGCTCGCTGCCTGCGGCCTCCCGTCGCCGGCTGGCGTCGTGCGTCCTGGTGTTCTCTGGACTCTGGGGCGTGGTCCGGCCCGGCGATCCGGTTCCGGACTACAAGCTCAAGATGGGGGCCTCGATCGGTGGGTCGGGTCGACTGTCGACCCGGTGGGCCGAGCCCCTGACGGCGGCCGTCGAGCCGCTCGCCCGGGGGCGCCGCGTGTGGAACCTGCTGCCGCGCGAGCACGACGCCGCCTGGCGGCCGTCGCCCGGACTGGAACAGGTCAGCGTGGAGTTCGTCGAACCCGGTCGAGACGGTCGCCCGGTGACCGTCGCCCACTGGAACAAGCTGCTCAAGGGGGCACTGGTCCGCCACCTGCTCGCCGAGCCGGGCACCACCCCCGAGGACCTGGCCGACTGGGAGCACCCCGAGGGTTTCCGCTACGACCCCGCCCGGCGGCGCGACGAGCGCGACCGGACGGTGGTCGTGCTCGCACGGGGGCTGTGACGCCGGCCGCTGGGACGGGGCCTCGTCACCCCGGGTCCGGGGGCGCGAGACTGCGGCTGTGAACGACGCACCGCGACCTGACGACGCCGAACTCCGCGCCCGCCTGGACGACCTCCAGTGGCACGTGACCCAGGAGGCCGGCACCGAACGGGCCTTCACCGGCATCTACTGGGACAACCACGAGGCCGGCCTCTACCGGTGCGTGGTCTGCGCAGCGCCCCTGTTCGAGTCGACCGACAAGTACGACTCGGGCACCGGCTGGCCGAGCTTCACCCGTCCGGTCTCACCCGACGCGGTGGAGGAGCGGGTCGACCGGTCCCACGGCATGGTGCGCACCGAGGCGCTCTGCGCGTCCTGTGGGTCGCACCTCGGCCACGTCTTCCCCGACGGCCCGGCCGTGACGGGACTGCGCTACTGCATGAACAGCGCGTCGCTCGACCTGGAGCGCTCCGGCGAGACCGGGGACTGACCCCCGGCGACCACCGGCCCGACTCAGCCGCCGAGGACCTTGGCCTTCTGGGCCGCGAACTCCTCGTCGGTGAGGATGCCCTGGTCCCGCAGCTCGGCGAGCTCCTTGAGCTGGCTGATGGTGTCCCCGGTGCCCGACTCGGGCGCCGCTGCCGGAGCGGGTGCCGCCTGCTGCGGCTCGGGCGCCTGCGCCTCGGCCGCCTGCTGGGCCTTGGCCTGCTGGCGGCGGGCCACGCCGCCCGAGACGGCCGTGGCCGTCCCGGCGATCACCGCAGTGCGGGCCATCGTGCCCACGAGTCCCGGTCGTCCTGCGCGTCGTCGCATCATGGTCGTCGCTCCTGTCTGGTCGTTCGGTCGGTCGTTCCGAGCTCGGACTCAGCCCTGCCCGGCGTGGGCGAGTGCGTCGAGCACGATCTGGTGGGGGATGCGCTCACCGGCGATCACCACGCCGCCCGAGCCGCGCACGGCGTCCGCGAACTCGCGTGCCCACAGGTCCTCCCACACGATGAACGCGGCGGAGGAGTTCGGCTCCAGCACCTCGGCCGCGAGCTCGACGTCCTCGTCGCTCAGCAGGTCGTCGAGCGCGTCGGCCAGGTCGCCGAAGGGTGCCAGCTCCGGGTGGTCCTCGTACTCGAAGGCGTCGACGTTGCCGTCGGCGTCCTTGGAGATGAAGACCAGGTCGACGATCCGGACCGTCCCGGACTCGACCAGCCGCTCGAGCGCCGGGACGATGTCACCGTTGAACTGGTTCCCGGGGAACCCCACGATCAGGTACTCGACTGGTCCGATGCTCACGTCACGCTCCTCGTTGCTGTGGCCGGTCCGACTGTAGTGCCCCCGTGGGACCGGGCCCACCGGCGCTCAGCGGTCGCCGGCCACCCGCTGCCACCACGGTCGTGGCAGCAGCCGGAGCACTCCGAACAGCGGTCGGAGCACCCCGGGGACCGACACCACACCCGACCGTCCGCTCAGGACCGCCCGGGCGACGGCCCGGCCGACGGTGTCCGGATCGGTGGCGAACGGTGCCGGGTCGAGTCCCTCGGTCATGGAGGACCGGACGAACCCGGGTCGGACCACCAGCACCCGCACCGGCGTGCCGGCGAGGGCGTCGCCCAACCCCTGCGCGAACGCGTCGACGCCCGCCTTGGACGAGCCGTAGACGAAGTTCGACCGACGTGGTCGGACGCCCGCCACCGAGGACAGCACGACGATCGACCGACCGGTGCCCGGCTCGGCGGCGAGCCGTTCCGCCACGACGGCCAGGGCTGCCGCTGGCCCGGCGAAGTTCGTCCGGACCATCTCGTCGACCTGTGCCGGTCCGAGTCCCAGTCCCGCGTGGTGGCCGAGGAGCCCGACGGCCACGACGACCACGTCGGGCAGGCCCCAGCGGTCGACCACCTCGTCGAGGAGCGGCCCGGTGGCCCCGACGTCGAGCGCGTCCCAGGTCAGCCCGTGGACCCGCGGCGAGTCGTCGGTCGGCTCCGGCAGGGCTGCGGTGACGGTGCGCACCGCCGCCTCCGGGTCCCGGGCCGCCAGCACCACGTCGCGGAGTCCGTTCCCGGCGAGGGCGGCGACGCACGCTGCGCCGATGTCGGACCCGCCACCCAGCACGAGCACGGTCCCGGGGGTGATGGCGGCCACGCCCCATGTTGCCACCGACGGCAGCGAACGGCGTCGGTGCGCCGCGGTGGCTAGGGTCTCCGACCGGTGACGGACGCGACGAGCAGGAGGCTGGCCACGGCGGCCGTGGGGCTGGTGCTGCTGGCGTCCGCCGTGCTCGCGGCCTGCGCCGGCGGGTCCTCCGACGGGGCGTCGGACGAGATCACCACGACGGCGCCGTCGACCGTACCGACGGTCCCGGACTCGGAGTACGAGGACCTCACCGCCTCGAGCGAGGTCACCATCGAGGCGGTGGACAACACCTACCGGCCGCAGTACGCCACCATCCGGCGGGGGACGACGGTCACGTTCGTCAACGACGGCCGGACCGAGCACAACGTCATCCCCACCGAACCCGGGCAGTTCGAACCGATCGAGGCCGCGCAGTTCGCGCCCGACCAGAGCGCCACCCGAACGTTCGACGAGGTGGGACTCGTCCCGTACTACTGCTCGCTCCACGGGACGGCGACCAAGGGCATGGTCGGCGGTCTGCGCGTCGTCGACTGACGCGCGAGCTCCTCACTGCGTGAGGAACGGACCGTCCTCCTCGCGGTTCGAGGCCAGGTCGCACACGACCTGCCGCACGATGCAGGCGTTGACCTCCCGGGCCAGGCCCTCCGGTTCCCACGCGTTGAGGAAGTCGCCGTGGGCCGAGTGCACGCTGCCGGAGGCGAGGGTCAGGTCGTGGTCCCCGAACCCGATGGGGTAGGCCACGGCGACCGTGAGCTGGGGGAGCACCACCGGGTGGGTGCGCGGGCAGCGTCCGCCGGAGGAGTAGGCGGCGTGGCTGCGGTGGTCCGCCGTGCGCAGGTTCGTCCCGTCCCAGCAGTCCGGGAACGTGAGCAGCATGTGCAACGGCGCTCGGCCGGAGCACTCCGGTGGCTCGGCCCGGATCGCCGTCTGGGCGCCGCAGACCCAGCCGGCCACCTCACCCGGCTGGGGCTCGGTGGACGTCGGGTCGCCGGCGAGCAGTTCCAGGCCCAGCGGGTACGGCACCACCGTGGCGGGGTCCACTCCGGGAGCGGCCCGGTAGTAGGCGTTGATGTGCGTCGGCGTCACCGGCACCCCGTGGTTGTACAGCGTCGGTTGCCAGTACGCGGCGGTGTCGGGCGACTTGTCGCAGGTGGTCTCGTCGTCGAGCAGGTCCTCGGTCGTCGAGGTTGCGCCGGTGGTGGTCGCCCCGTAGAAGTCGTGCTGGTGGGATCGTCCGGGCGCTCCCGGGTGCACGATCGGGTCGTCCGGTGCCGAGTGGCTGTAGGTGCAGCGGACCACGAACTGCCCGACCCGACCCTGCGGGCCCGTGTGGCGTTCCGCCGCCGGCGTCGCAGCCGGCGTCGGTGCGTGGCCCGCGTGGGGGTCGTCCGACCCGTCGACGCCCGACGCCCCGTCGTCCCGCCAGGCGAGCACCACGCTGAGCGCCGCGACGACGGTCAGGGTCGCGGCGAGGACCACCCCGACGGGGGCGCGCCGTCGACCGGGGGTGTCGGCGTCGTCCACGGGCGGCTCAGCCCGCCGGCTTGGCCGGCACCTGGATCGTCGAGACGTCCGGCAGGGTCGGTCCCGTGTACTTCGTGGGCGCCGTGGTGGTCGGGTCCGGCATGTTCTCCTGCGGCCCCGGCTCCGGCGTGGTCTTGTACGCGTCGGCCGCCGGCTTGGGTGGCGTGTCGCTGAGGAGCGACAGGAGATCCAGGCCACCGGCGTTCCAGTCGCCCGTCCCGGCGGTGCCGACCGGGCAGGGCGCGAGCGCCTCGAGCTGCTCCGGTGCCGTCGTGGCGAAGGTGTTGCCGCTGAAGCAGTTGCCGAGCTTGTCGACGCTCTCACCCGTCCCGAAGATGTCGATCGTGGCGACCGCCAGGTCGGCCAGGCCGGAGCCCGAGACCACGTTGCCCTGCACCACGTTCTCGAACGGGTTCCAGATCACGGCGCACGCCGCCAGCAGACCCTCGACCGACTTGCACTGCTCCGGCGGGATCGGCGGGATCTCCAGGTCGCGGACCTCCTCGCACGGGGTGTCCCACTCGCTCCGGTCGGGAGCCGTGTCGTTGGCGTCCTCCTCCGGGTAGGGGACGAGGCCGATGCCGGTGCGGTCGTGGTCGAACACGAGGTTCCGTTCGACGGTGTTGCGCACGCCGCCGGGGAGGAGGATCCCGTTCCCCTGCGCGAGCAGCGAGACGTCGATGCCGGGACCGTCGAGGTAGTTGTTGTCGTGCACGACGTTGCCGACGATCGTCGACTCCCGCTCCGGGTAGCAGAGCTCGTAGGCGCCGGTGTTGGGCACGATCCCGGCGCGGTTGTTGCGGAAGGTCGAGTTCACGATGAACAGATCGCCCCCGGAGTTGGTGCCGGAGTAGCCGAGGCCGTTGTACTCGGACACCACGTCGGAGATGACGGCGTCGCACGGGAAGCACTCACCGATGTAGAAGCCGGCGTCCGGGCTGCCCGAACCGAGGCTGTGGTCGAACTGGCCGTGGTAGGCGTCGAACGCGTAGATGCCGTAGTCGCCGTTGCGGTAGGCGGTCAGGTACGAGCCGCGGTAGAAGTCCGAACCCGTCCAGAAGAAGCCGTTGGACTTGTAGTTGCGCGCCGTCATGTTCTCCACGACCACGCCGTCGGTCTCGAGCACGCGGATGCCGTTCTCGAGCTCGAAACCGCCGTCGAGGATCACCGTGTTGCGGTCCTCGCCGCGGATGGTGATGTTCGGCTTGGTCACGTCGACGGCCTCGGCGTAGGTCCCGGGGGCCACGAGCACGAGGTCCCCCTCCTTCGCTGCGTCGACCGCCGCCTGGATGGTCGGGAACTCCGACGGCACCTGCAGCGGGTCGAACGCCGGTGCGTTGCCGGTCCCTCCGGAGCTCGAGGAGTCGCCGCCACAGGCGGCGGCGACCAGGGCGATCGCTGCCACGGCGACGGCCATCCAACGAGAGCGAGTCCTCGACATGCGGTTCCCCCTGATCGTGTCCGGTCCGCCCGGACCCGACGACTCTAGACGCGGCGCCTGCTCGGTCGCCGGTGACGCTGCGAGGGCGGTCACCGTGGGAGCCGCGGGTTCGACGGGCCCGCGGCCGGTCCGCCCGGATCAGCTCCGTCGAGCCACACCGCCAGGTCGTACCTCTGGTGCCGGGTGGGAGCGGCGGTGACGCGACACCCGTCGGCGAACCAGATGACGGTCGCCACCGGACGGTCGGCAGCGGATGCGTTCTCGCCGGCCGAGTGCAGCGTCCACCCTGCGTGGAACGTGGCGTCGCCGGCGCGCAGCGGGTCGTGCGACTCGACGGGGAAGCCGCCGTGGGTCAGCAGCGACTCGAACGTGGCGTCGGACTCGTCCGAGATGGGGCCGGCGAGTTCGCCCGCCAGGTCACCGTGCAGGTGCGAGCCGGAGGCGAACAGGAGGGAGCCGGACCCGCTGTCGACGTCGACGAGTGGCATCCACATGGTCAGGGTGTGCACCGGTCGTTCGTGTTCGAGCGGCCAGTACTGCTGGTCCTGGTGCCACGGGGTCCTCCCGCCGCCGACCTCCTTGAGGAGGCCCTGGTCGTGGTAGAGGCGGACGTGCTCGACCCCGAGCAGGTCCGCAGCCACGGCGGCGAGTCGCTCCGAGCAGGTGAACGTCTCGATCCGGGGGTCCAGGCGCCAGAGGTTCGCCGCCTGCAGGAAGGCTCGTCCGTAGGTGTCGCGCTCGGCCAGCGGACGGGTGTCCCACGCGCCGCGCCGGGTCGCCTCCTCGAGCACGACTCGCCAGGCCGCCACCTCGTCGGGGGTGCACAGCGACCGGACCACGGTGTGGCCCTTGGTGCGGAACTCCTCGATCGTCGCCGGCGGGAGCGTGACCCGCCCACCGAGCGCCGGGAGTTCCTCGTCCACGCCCCGAGGCTAGTGATCGGGTGTCGAGCGCACCGACCGCACGCCACCGGGGAGCAGGGCCGGGAGTGGAGCGGGTGACGGGAATCGAACCCGCATCACCAGCTTGGAAGGCTGGGGCTCTGGCCATTGAGCTACACCCGCGTGTGTCGACCACGCTAGCGGGAGCATCCGCGTGCGGTGAACCCCGGCTTCCTATGCTCCGCCTCCGTGGAGGGCAGGTCCTCCCGACGCTGAGGTCGTGTTCGGCCGGGAGGTGCACATGTTGGCCAAGAAGCTCGGTGCCGAGTTCATCGGCACGTTCCTGTTGGTGCTCGGAGGCTGCGGGTCGGCGATCTTCGCCGCCAAGGCGCTCTCGGGTGCGCGCAACGAGATCGGCGTCGGCGGCGTGACCCTGGACGCGGCCGGCATCGTCAACAGCGGCATCGGGTTCCTCGGCGTGAGCTTCGCGTTCGGACTCACGGTCGTCTGCGGCGCCTACGCGCTGGGCCACGTCTCGGGTGGCCACTTCAACCCGGCGGTGTCGGTGGGGCTGGCCACGGCCAAGCGGTTCGCGTGGCAGGAGGTCCCGGCGTACGTCGTGACCCAGTGCATCGGCGCGATCGCAGCCGTCGCCGTCCTCTGGGCCGTCCAGTCGGGTCGGCCGGGTGGCTTCTCGATCGGACAGGGGTCCTTCGCCTCGAACGCCTACGGCCAGGAGAACGGGCGCATCTTCTACGACCTGCCCGCCGCCTTCATCGCCGAGGTCGTGCTCACGGCGCTGTTCCTGGTGGTGATCCTCGGCGTCACGACCAAGGCGGCCTCCAAGGCCCAGGCGGCCCTCGGTATCGGCCTGATGCTGACGCTCATCCACCTGATCAGCATCCCGATCACGAACACGAGCGTGAACCCCGCCCGCTCGCTCGGCCCGGCGCTGTTCGAGGGTGGCACGGCGCTCGGACAGCTCTGGCTGTTCATCGTGGCCCCGCTCGTCGGCGGCGTCCTCGGCGCCGTGGTCTGGAAGCTCGCCACCGGTGGCGACGAGATGCAGACGGGCGAGAGCGAGGCCGAGGGGGTCGAGACCTCCTGAGCTCGCCGGTCGGGTCGCCGGCGCCTCAGGCCTCGGTGACCCGCCGCCGGAACGGCCAGGACCGCACCCGTCGACGCACGGGACGGTCCCAGCGCCACGGCGGCGTGGTGCCGCCGGACTCCCTGCCGAGCGCCCACGCCAGCGCGTAGGCCCCACCGTTGATGGCGCCGTGGAGCAGCACGGGCGCCAGCACGCTCCCCGACCGGTTCCGCAGCCAGGTGAAGGCGAGGGCGGCTGCGCTCGTGCCGGCGACGCTCCCGGCGACGGCGGTGGCCCTGGCCGTCGTGGTCGGCAGGTCCTGCAGCGTCGGATTGGCCTCGGCGAGCGCCGAGGCGGGCAGCACGTGCCACAGCCCGAACAGGCCGGCGGCGGTCAGGTCGGCCCGGACGGCCCAGTTGGGCTCTCCGGCGAAACGTCGACGGAACAGTGCCGGGAGGACCCCCCGGAACGCCACCTCCTCGGTGAGCGCCGTGCCGAACGGGATCTCGACGAGCACGCGCCAGGCCAGCTCGGCTGGTCCAACCTGGTCCGCCCGGTCGTCCCGGAACACCGCACGCGTCCGGGGGACGGCGACGCCGGTCGCGTACAGGGCGCCCACGGCCCCGGCCGCACCGAGACCCCACCGGAGTCCACCGAGCAGGTGCCGGCGGGACAGGCCGAGCTCCGCTCCGCTGCAACCGCCAGCGGCCCGCGCCCACCACACCAGGCCCGAGGCCACGGCCACGTTCCACGGCACGTACGCCCAGCGGGGCAGCACCCGGTTGGTCATCACGTTGGACGCGGTGAGCGCCACGACCACGCCGACCGCCGGCCAGGCCTCGGACTCCGCGTGCGCGGGTCGGACCGACAGGTCGTCCCACCACTCGGGACCCCCGTGGTCGTGGGGTGTGGCGCGCGAATCGCTCCAGCCGGTCCGACCCGACCGCGGAGGATCGGCCGTCGGCACCGGGGTGGCCGTCGGGCCGACGGTGCCGGACCCTCCGGCGTCCGGACGGGTCACGTCGATGCCGACTGCGACTCGCTGCGTGGGGTGAGGTGACGACCTGACCGGCTCCAGCGGGCGCCGGCCGTCCGGCCGGAGGTGCCCACGGGTCGGGCCGGGGTCGCACCCGCCTCGGCGGGGAGCTCGTCGCCGACGTCGGCGTCCGCAACGTCCTCGCCGGCGGCCGGCTCGGCGTCGCCCTTGATCCGTTCGGCCCGTTCCTTCTCCAGTCGACGGAGCTCGACCTCCACGTTGGCGAGCTGGTCCTCGGTGTAGGGGAAGCGGTAGCCCTCGGCCACGAACCGGGCGGTGTCGGCGCGGTAGTCGTGCCCCGTCGAGCGGAACTGCCCGGGCTCGTTGCGCATGGCGTTGGCCGCGTCGATGAGCGTCTGGAACGCCGTGACGACCGGGTACCAGCGCTGGGAGTCCGGCACGCCCCGCCCCCGGGGTTCGCCGAGCCAGTCGGGAGGCGAGTAGAGCAGCGCCGGGTCCACGTGGGTGATGGGGTCGTTGTCGTGGCTCAGCTGCACGACCCGGAGCGCGTCGCGCTCCTCCGGGGTGAGCTGCTCGAGCTCCTCCCAGCGGTCGAACACGCCGACGGTCCCGTCGGGGACGAGCGCGCCCGGCCGGTCGAGGCCCGCCTTGGACCACTTGGCCAGGTGGGGCATCCCGAACCACAGCGCCCGGTCGATCGAGTAGCGGTCGAAGCCCTCGATGCCCTCCTTCATCACCACGTCGGACGAGGACCACGCCCCCAGGCTCTCGCCGAACACCAGGACGGTGGGCCGCCGGTCCTCGGGGATGCCGAGCAGCCGCTGGTGGACGCCCCACACGAGCCCACGGAACTGACGGCGCCCCTGGCGCACCTTCTGCAGCGACAGGAACGACGGGTACCGCCCGTACTGGATGCACACGGACGCCACGTCGCCACGGGTGAAGAACTCGGCGGCCTCGATCATGGTGTGGTCCACCCACCCGGTGCCGGTCGGTGAGATCAGGAGGAGGTACTTCCGGTCGTAGGCGCCGGTGCGCTCCATCTCCTCGAGAGCGATCTCGGTCCTGCTCGCCGAGTGGATGGGGTGACTGTTGAAGCCGACGAAGATCCGGATCGGCGCCTCGGCGGGCTCGCCCATGGTCTCGGTGATCAGGTCGGGCTCCAGGGTGTCGAGCACGAAGCGGCGCCCCTGCTGGCCGAGCTCGTCGAACGGGCACAGGCTGTCGGGCGACCCCGACACCAGCGGCGACGTGGGCGGGTCGTTGTAGCCCGGGTCCACCTTCTCGTTCGCACGGCCGACGTAGGACACGCCGGCCCAGTAGAGCCCGGCGGTCCCGGCCGCCCACAGGGATGCGTTCACTCCCCGGGCGATGAGGTCCTTGGAGATGCCCGGGCCGAGGTACCGCTGGATCCCTCGTCGGGACAGTCGGTAGCCCGCCGCCAGACCGGTGCCGACGGCGGTGACCGCCGCCGTGTTGGCGACCGACCGGGGCAGGGTCAGCGGGAGCTTGTCGAAGTCGTCGGTGAAGAACGAACGCCGCTCGGCCAGGTAGTGGCGGGACGCCCACACGGCCGCACCGAGCGAGGTCCCGGTGGTCACCAGGAGGCGCAGGGCGCTCCGCTCGTCGGCCGAGGCGTCCGGTCGGGCGGCGCTCAGCACGTCGTAGAGCGCACCGCCGGCGGCCCCGAGCTCCAGGAGTTCGCCGCTCAGGTGGGCCACCTCGCTCGGCCACGCCGGGCCGTCACCCGTCGGAACCATCCGCAGTCCCCGGCCGGCGCCGACCAGTCCCGCACGCACGGCGAGGCGGACCCCCAGGTGGGACGAGTTGCCGCTGAGCACGTCAGTGAGCCGCTCCACGCGGTGGCTCACGCCGCGGGCGGCGAGGACGGAGAGCCCGCTCACCACACCCTGGTGCAGCGAGGTGCGGGGCATGAGCGAGGGCTGCATGGACCGGATGAAGTTGGTCGTCTGCAGCGGCGCCCCGGGCGAGGAGGTCAGCGGCGAGAGCACCGCCAGCACCGACTCGAGTCGTTCGATCCAGCTGGTGCCGGTCGCGAGGTGCTCCAGGTCGGCGTCGGCCGTGCCGACGGCGACGAGTGGTTCCTCGCCGCTCCCCGTCGCCGGTTCCCCGCCGGCGACGTCGAGGCGGTCGGACGGCGTGGTCTCGGGCGTGGACGAACGAGCTCTCCTGCGGCGCATCGGGTCAGCGTAGACGGCGCCGCGCCGCGCTCCACCCGGAGCCCGGCCGGCCCCTCGGACCCGTCCGGCTGCGCCGGTAGGATCCGGTGGCAGTCCGGAGGGCCATGCGCGACGCACGCGGCGACGAGCCGACCACCAGTGGGGGAGACGAGCCCCCCGATGCGACCGACACGGCTCGTCCGGGGCGACTGCTGGCGAGCGTCGAGGCGATCCGGGAGCGGCTCGACCGTTGGTCCGCCCAGCACGGTTGGCTGGGCGTCCTCGTGGACCTCGTCGATCGGTCGCGGACCGACGGCGCCGCCGTGGTCGCCGGCTACCTCGCCTACCGGTTCTTCATCATGCTGCTGCCGATCGGGGCGATCGTGGTGGCGATCAGCGGGTTCGACCAGCTCGCCGCCGCCGACACCGCCGACGGACTCGGGCTGGGGAAGTGGATCGCCGCCACCATCGCCCAGGCGGGCGAGGACGCCGAGCGGAGCCGTCTGCCGCTCCTGGTCACCGGCGTCGTGGGGTTCGTCGTCGCGTCGTGGGGTCTGCTCGGGGCCCTCCAGTTCGCCGCCGCCGTGGCGTGGCGGATCCCGGCTCGCCGGTTCCCGGGCAAGGGTCGGGCCGTGATCCGTCTGGCGGGCAGCCTGCTCCTGTTCGTCGGGATCCTGTACCTGTCGCTCGTCGTGCGGCGGGCGGGCCTGCTCGCCGGGCTGGCAGCGACGTCGGCCAACACGGCCGCCGCGGCGGTGGCGTTCTTCGCGCTCACGTGGATGCTCCCGCACCGCTGCACGTCCTGGTACTGGCTGCTGCCGGGGACGGCCACCGGGGCCGGCGGGATCCTGGTGCTCCAGCTGCTCGCCACCTACTACCTGCCCGACCGGCTCTCGTCGGCGTCGACCACCTACGGGGTGCTGGGCGTCGCCCTCTCGCTGCTCACCTACCTCTTCCTGCTCGGGGCGACCCTCTGGCTCGCCGTGCTCGTCGACGCCGTCGTGTGGGACCGGTACCGGGACGCTCCACCCGGGTTGCTCCGACGCGTCGCCCAGCTCGCACCGATCCCGGAGACCCGGTTCGCCTCGGGGTTCGTGCCCGAGGGCGGGGTGGCCACGACGGTCACGGGGCCGAGACCTCCACCGGGTCGGCCCGGCGGCGGGCCGGCGTCGTGAACCGGCCCGGTCCGGTGGGCCCCGGCGGTGCTGCGTCCGGCCTGACAGGATCGTCGTGGTGAGCGCCGCCGTCCCGCCCCCGTCCTCGGTCGAGTCGCTGGTCGACCTGGTGGAGCCGGGGACCGACGTCATCGTGCCCCTCGGCAACGGCGAGCCCGTCGCCTTCCTCGACGCCCTCGAGGCCCGGGGTGACACCCTCGAGGGCGTCCGGGTGCACCAGATGCACCCGTTCCGCCACCGTCCCCACCACTCCGGCGTCTTCGGCGACCGGCTCCGTCACGTCTCGTACTTCCTGAGCCCGGCGATCCGTGAGGACTTCGCAGCGGGCCACGTGGACCTCGTGCCCAACGACTTCCACCGGGTGCCGACGATCCTGCGTCGTCGCTGCCGACGACCCCTGCTGGTGGTGGCGGCCTCGCCGCCGGACCACCTGGGCGTGGTCTCCATGGGCGTGACGGCGGACTACGCAGCGGCGCTGCTCGGCGAGGTGCCGGTGGTCGTCGAGGTGAACCCGGCCATGCCGCGCACGAGCGGCCGTCACCAGATCCAGCTCGCCGACTGCGCCGGCTGGACCACCGCCGAGCACCAGCTCCTCGAGACCAGCGTCCGCGAGCCCGACGACGTGGACCGGCGCATCGCCGGGTTCGTCGCGGAGCGGATCCCCGACGGAGCCACGCTGCAGGTGGGCGTGGGGTCGGTCCCGAGCGCCGTGGTCGAGCTGCTCCGGGACCACCGGGGGCTCCGGGTCCACACCGAGCTCCTCAGCGACTCGCTGGTGGACCTGGTGGAGGCGGGAGCGGTCCGACTCACCGACGGGGCGGGGGACCCCACCATCGTCACCACCACGGCGTTCGGCACCGACCGGCTCTACCGGTGGCTCGCCGAGGAGGACGTCGTGTCGTTCCAGTCGGTGGACGTGACCAACAGTCCGCGGGTGATCGCGAGCCTGCCCCGGATCTGCGCCGTCAATGCGACCATGCAGGTCGACCTGCTGGGCCAGTGCGCCTCGGAGTCCATCGGCCACCGCTACGTCTCGTCGTCCGGGGGTCAGGTGGACTTCCTGCGGGGCGCCCAACTGGCCGACGACGGTCGGAGCTTCATCGTCACCCGGTCCACGGCGGTGGACGGGACGGTGTCGCGCATCGTGGGGGAGCTGACGCCGGGCTCGGTGGTGACCGGCCACAAGAACCTCGTCGACCAGGTGGTCACGGAGTTCGGGGTGGCCGAGCTCGAGGGGCGGACCGTCGACGAGCGGGCGGCGGCGCTGATCGCAGTGGCGGACCCGAGGTTCCGCGAGGACCTGGAGCGGGCGGCCCGCGACCTGCTCGGCGGCTGAGCCGGACCGTCGGGTCGCCGACGGCCGGCCCGTCCGAGTGGTCGGGACGGCGAGATTTGAACTCGCGACCCCCGGCACCCAAAGCCGGTGCGCTCCCAGGCTGCGCCACGTCCCGTGACGGAGATGCTACCGGCAGTCGAGCCGATGCACGGGCGGCGCGCAGCGGTCGGTATGCTGCCCCTCCTGTGCAGGCGACCGTGAACCCAGGAGCCGTCGATCGACCCGGCGAGTTCGTCGTGATCGAGGTGGAGTTCTCCGAGGAGGAGCTGGCCCCGGCGGTGGACCAGGCGTGGCGCGACCTCGCCAAGGAGGTCCGTCTCCCCGGGTTCCGTCCCGGCAAGGCCCCCCGTCGGGTCCTCGAGGCCCAGTTCGGGTCCGGTCACGCCCGGGCCGAGGCGCTGCGCACGGCGCTCCCCGAGTTCTACGCCGACGCCGTCATCGAGCACGACGTCGACGTGATCGCCCCGCCGGAGTTCGAGATCACCGACGGGCAGGAGGACGGTCCGGTCCGCTTCCAGGCCACCGTGGAGGTGCGCCCCGAGGTGACGATCAGCGGGTACGACGCGCTACGGGTCGAGGTGCCCTCGCCCGAGGTGAGCGACGAGGAGATCGGCGAGCAGATCGACCGCCTCCGGTCCCAGGACGGGGAGCTCGTCGCCGCCGAACGGCCCGCGATCGAGCGCGACTTCGTCCTGATCGACGTCCACGGGACCCGCGACGGCGAACCGGTCGACGGGCTGACGGCCGACGACTTCAAGTACATCGTGGGCTCCGGATCGATCGTCCCGGAGTTCGACGAGCACCTGACCGGGGCCGCCGTGGGCGACGTCCTGGTGTTCTCCGCCGTCCCGCCCGGCGCCGAGGACGACGATCCGATCGAGTTCCGGCTGCTGGTCAAGGGTGTCGAGGAGCGGGTCCTGCCCGACCTCACCGACGAGTGGGTCGCCGGCGCGACCGAGTTCGACACCGTCGAGCAGCTCCGTGACGACCTGCGCTCCTCGGCCGAGGAGGCCCGGGTCGCGCAGACCCGCGGTTCGGTCCGACCCCGGCTCGCCGCCGCGGTGGCCGCACTGGTCGAGGGTGAGGTGCCCCAGGCCATGGTCTCGGCGGAGATGCAGCAGCGACTCCAGTCGCTCGCGTTCCAGCTCGAGGGTCGCGGGATCGGACTCGAGGACTACCTCCGCTTCACGGGGTCCGACCCCGAGAGCTTCAGCGCCGACCTGCGTGCCGCCGCAGAGGAGTCGGTCCGGACCGACCTGGCCCTCCGGGCCATCGTGGTCGCCGAGGGGCTGGAGGTCGACGACGACGAGCTCGACCACGAGCTCGGTCACATGCTCGGCGACTCGGACGCCACCCTCGACGAGGCCAAGGAGCAGCTGCGGTCCGACGGTCAGCTCTCGGCGGTACGCTCGGCACTGCTGAAGCGGGCTGCCATGGAGTGGCTGGTGCAGCACGCGACGGTGGTCGACCTCGACGGTGAGCCCGTCGACCCCGACCTGCTCGTGCTCCCCGACCACGACCACGACCACGACCACGACCACGACTGAACAGAACGACCCGGCAGAGAACCAGGAGCGAGCGAGTGATCGAGCCCAGCAGTTACTACATGCCGAGCGTCGAGTGGGAGACGCCCAAGGGCACCCGCACCTCGGACCTCTACTCCCGGCTCCTGCGGGAGCACATCATCTTCCTCGGCACCCCGATCGACGACACGGTCGCCAACCTGGTGTGCGCCCAGCTGCTGTTCCTCGAGTCCGAGAACCCGGACCGCGACATCAGCATCTACATCAACTCGCCGGGCGGTGACATCAACGCGCTGATGGCGATCTACGACACCATGCAGTACGTCCGTCCGGAGATCACCACGCTGTGCTTCGGGCAGGCCGCCTCCGCCGCCGCCGTCCTGCTGGCCGCCGGCACGCAGGGCAAGCGGCTCGCCCTCCCCAACGCCCGGGTCCTGATCCACCAGCCCTACGCACAGTCGGGCTACGCCCAGGTCTCCGACCTCGAGATCGCGGCCAACGAGATCCTGCGACTCAAGGCGACCCTCGAGCAGGTCCTCGCCCGTCACACCGGTCAGGACGTCGAGCGCATCTCCCGTGACACCGACCGCGACTACGTGATGACGGCGGCCGAGGCCAAGGAGTACGGGATCATCGACGAGGTGATCGAGTCCCGCAGCGGCGCCGTGGGCGGCCCGGTCACAGCGATCCGCTGACCCCGGGGTCGGTTCGTCGCGGGGAGTCCGTCGCGCCGTCGGTGCGATCGGCCACAATGGTCCCTCCGGTGGCAGCGCCGCCCCGGTCCACACGACGTTGTCCGTCCCGCCCCCCGGCGAGCGGCGGACCGAACCACGGCGAGGAGTCCGGTGGCCAAGTTCGGTGACGGAGGCGAGCTCCTCAAGTGCTCGTTCTGCGGCAAGACGCAGAAGCAGGTCAAGAAGCTGATCGCTGGTCCGGGTGTCTACATCTGCGACGAGTGCATCGACCTGTGCAACGAGATCATCGAGGAGGAGCTCACCGAGACCGGCGAGTTCGCGCTCGACGACCTGCCCAAGCCGCGTGAGATCTTCGCGTTCCTCGACGACTACATCGTCGGTCAGGAGCAGGCCAAGAAGATCCTCTCGGTGGCCGTCTACAACCACTACAAGCGGGTGCAGCACGGCAACCGCAACGGGGTCGACGACATCGAGCTGCAGAAGTCGAACATCATGCTCGTCGGGCCCACCGGGTGCGGCAAGACGCTGCTGGCCCAGACCCTGGCCCGGATGCTCAACGTGCCCTTCGCCATCGCCGACGCCACCGCTCTGACGGAGGCCGGTTACGTCGGCGAGGACGTCGAGAACATCCTGTTGAAGCTGATCCAGGCCGCCGACTTCGACGTGAAGAAGGCCGAGACCGGGATCATCTACATCGACGAGATCGACAAGGTGGCCCGCAAGTCGGAGAACCCCTCGATCACCCGGGACGTCTCGGGCGAGGGGGTCCAGCAGGCCCTGCTGAAGATCCTCGAGGGCACGACGGCGTCGGTGCCCCCGCAGGGTGGCCGCAAGCACCCCCACCAGGAGTTCATCCAGATCGACACGACGAACATCCTGTTCATCTGCGGAGGAGCCTTCGCCGGCCTCGACGGGATCATCGAGCAGCGCATCGGCCGGCGCGGCGTCGGCTTCGGGGCGGAGATCCGCACCGCCGAGGAGCGCTCCGAGAGCGACCTCCTCTCCGGCGTCCTGCCCGAGGACCTCCTGAAGTTCGGCCTGATCCCCGAGTTCGTGGGTCGACTCCCCGTGATCGGGGTGGTCGACAACCTCGACCGCGAGGCGCTGATCCAGATCCTCGTCGAGCCCAAGAACGCCCTGGTCAAGCAGTACCGGAAGTTCTTCGAGCTCGAGGACGTCGAGCTGGAGTTCACCGACGAGGCGTTGATCGCCGTGGCCGACCAGGCCCTGGTGCGCGGGACCGGAGCCCGTGGGTTGCGGGCGATCCTGGAGGAGGTCCTCCTCGGGGTGATGTACGACCTGCCCTCCCGGGACGACGTGGCCGTGGTTCGGGTCGACGAGGCGGTGGTCCGTTCGGGCGAGCCGCCGACGCTGGTGCTCCGCGACCAGGGCAAGTCGTCGCGCTCGCGTCGGGCCGCCTCCTGACCGGCGTCCCGGGTCGTCGCCACCTCGTCCGGACGACGACGTGACCGAGCTCGCCCGGGCCCTCGAGTGGCTCGACTCGCACCAGGACCACGAGACGGGCAGCCTCGGCGTGTCGGCCGGCCACATCGACGGCCTCGACCTCGCCTCCGTGCGCGAGCTCGTCGGTGTGCTCGGCGACCCCCAGGACGCCCAGCCGGTCGTCCACGTGACGGGCACCAACGGCAAGGGCTCGGTCGCCGCCATGGTGTCGGCGATCCTCGTGGCGCACGGGCTGACCGTCGGCACCGCCACCAGTCCGCACCTGCGCTCGATCAACGAGCGGATCCGGCTCAACGGTGAGCCGGTGTCCGACGCACTCCTCGCCGACGTGCTCGACGGGGTGCGCGCCGTGGAACCGCTCCTGTCCCAGCGGCCGACCTGGTTCGAGATCATGGTGGCCGCCGGACTCCGGTGCTTCGCCGAGACGCCGGTCGACGTGGCGGTCGTGGAGGTCGGGTTGCTGGGTCGCTACGACGCCACCAACGTCGTGGACGGGGTGGTGTCGGTCGTGACCTCGGTGGGGGGTGACCACACGGACTTCGCCGACGGCTGGGAGGCGGCGGTCGCCTCGGAGAAGGCCGGGATCCTGCGCCCCGAGGGCACGGCGGTGCTCGGCGACGTCGACCCGGTGCTGTGGCCGATCTTCGCCGCCGAGGGTCCGGCGCGACTGTGGTGTGCCGGCCGGGACTTCGAGGTGGCCGAGGACCTGGTCGCGGTCGGGGGCCACCTGGTCGACGTCGACGGCGTGTACGCCAGGTACGGCGAGCTGCACGTGCCGCTCGCCGGGGCCCACCAGGCCCGCAACGCCGCAGTGGCCGTCGCCGCCGCCGAGGCGTTCTTCGACCGGGCGCTCGCTCCCGACGCCGTGGCCGAGGGCCTCGCCTCGGTGCGGGTGGAGGGGCGGTGCGAGGTGGTGGCCCACCAGCCGCTGGTGGTGCTCGACGGCGCCCACAACCCCGACGCCGTCGCCGCCCTCGCCGAGACGGTCGACGCGGAGTTCGCCGTGGTCGGCACCCGCTACCTCGTGGTCGGCCTCCTCGCCGGTCGCGACCCGGCCCGGTTCGTCGAGTCGGCCGCAGCGCTCCGGCCGGACCTGGTCGTGTGCGTCCCGGTGGGCGAGGGCGCACGCCGGGGTGATCCGGAGCCGCTCGCTGCCGAGTGGCGTCGCCGTGGTGTGGCGGCCGAGGCGGTCGGGTCGATCCCCGCCGGACTCGACCAGGTGCGCGCCGCAGCCCTCGAGGAGGACCTGGTGGTGGTGGCCGGATCGTTCCGGCTGCTCGACGAGGCCCGGTCCGCCCTGGCCGACCGGAGCTGACTCCCCGACGTGGGTCAGTCCTGGGGGAGCCCCGGGAACCAGAGTCCGAGCTCCCGACGGGCCGACTCGTCGGAGTCGGAACCGTGCACCAGGTTCTCGTTGGTGGTGGTCGCGAGGTCGCCCCGGATGGTTCCGGGCTGGGCGTCCTGGACCTTGGTGGCTCCGATCAGGAGTCGGGCGATGAGCCAGGTGTCGTCGCCCGGTCCGTCCACGGCCATGGCCACGACGGGGGAGCGGGTGAGGAAGGCCACGAGCTCACCGAAGAACGGCTTGTCGGCGTGCTCGGCGTAGTGGGCCTCGGCGAGTTCGGTGTCCACGTGCCGGAGCTCCACGGCGGCGAGCTGCAGGCCCTTCCGCTCGATCCGGCCGATGATCTCGCCGACCAGGCCTCGCTCGACCGCATCCGGCTTGCACATGACGAAGGTTCTGCTCACGGGCGGCATGCTAGCCCCGCCGGTCGACCCACCCGACATTCTCTTTACGGTTGTGTTGCGAGTCTGTCATGATGACGGTCTCGTCTCCCCGGGATCAGACCGCAGGTCCCGCCACGGCGACCGGAACCGGTCGTGCGTGAACGGGTAGCGTGAGGACACCGTCTATGCCCCGCCTGTCGACCTCGATGCTCAGCAACGGCCTGACCGGTCGCGACATGGCCGTCGACCTGGGCACGGCGAACACGCTCGTCTACGTGCGTGGTGAGGGGATCGTCCTGTGCGAGCCCTCGGTGGTCGCCGTCCGCGAGCAGGACGGACGGGCCGTGGCCGTCGGGACCGAGGCCAAGCGCATGATCGGCAAGACGCCGGCGCACATCCGTGCCATCCGTCCCCTGCGGGACGGCGTGATCTCGGACTTCGAGGTCTGCGAGACCATGCTCCGCTACTTCATCCAGCGGGTGCACAACAGCCGGTTCTCGAAGCCGCGCATGATCATCTGCGTCCCCTCGGGGGTGACCGGGGTCGAGCAGCGTGCCGTCCAGGACGCGGCCGAGTTCGCCGGTGCACGCAAGCCGGCCCACATCATCGAGGAGCCCATGGCCGCGGCCATCGGTGCCGGTCTCCCGGTGCAGGAGCCGACGGGCAACATGGTCGTCGACATCGGTGGCGGCACGACCGAGGTGGCGATGATCTCGCTCGGCGGCGTGGTGACGAGCCAGTCCGTGCGCGTCGGTGGCGACGAGCTCGACGAGGCGATCATCCAGTACATCAAGAAGGAGTACTCGCTCGCCCTCGGTGAGCGGACCGCCGAGGTCGTGAAGATGGAGCTCGGCTCGGCGTGGCCGATGGAGCAGGAGCTGCAGGCCGAGATCCGTGGGCGTGACCTGGTCACCGGGCTCCCCAAGACCATCGTGACGTCCACCTACGAGATCCGCGAGGCGATCGAGGAGCCGCTCTCGGCCATCGTCGACGCCGTCAAGGTGACCCTCGACAAGACCCCGCCGGAGCTGGCCGCCGACGTGATGGAGCGGGGGATCGTGCTCACCGGCGGTGGGGCACTGCTCAAGGGCTTCGCCAACCGGCTCGCCAACGAGACCGGCATGCCGATCAGGATCGCCCCACGCCCGCTCGAGGCCGTGGCGCTGGGTTCCGGACAGGCGCTCGAGGAGTTCGACTCGCTCCGCGGGATCCTGTTCTCGTCGCACCGCGACTGACGGCCGTGCGGCCGGTCGCCACCCGACGTCGTTCCCGCTACCTGCTGGTGGTGCTCTCGCTCGTCGCCGTCACGCTCATCGCGCTCGACGCCGGTGGTTTCCCGGTCTTCTCCGGTGCCCGCGCCGTCGCCGGGGACACGGCCTCGCCGTTCCAGGGTGTCGTCGACACCATCACCGCGCCCTTCCGCAACGCGTGGAACGGCGTGACCGGCTACGACGACCTGGTCGCCGAGAACCAGCAGCTCCGTGACCGCATCGGCGAGCTCGAGTCCGACGTGGTGCTCGAGCAGAGCGCACGCGAGCAGCTGCGTCGACTGAACGAACAGCTCGAGCTCGGGTACGTCGACGGCATCCCCACGCAGGTGGCGCGCGTCTCCTCCGGCGCGTACTCGAACTTCGCCGACTACCGGATCGAGATCGACCGCGGCTCCTCGAGCGGACTGGCCGTCGGCATGCCGGTGGTGACGCGCTCGGGGCTGGTCGGCCGACTCGAGCGGGTCGGCAGCACCACCTCGGTCGTGCAGCTCGCCACCGATCCGGAGTTCGTGATCGGCGTCCGGCTCGCCTCCACGCAGGACCTCGGTGTCGGGCGGGGCGCCGGTGCGCGCGGGACCTTCGTCGTCGACCGGGGGATCGACCTCGACGACGCCGTGCGGACCGGCGAGGCCGTCCTCACCTCGGGGCTGAGCACCTCGATCATGCCGCCCGACATCCCCGTCGGGGTGGTGAGCGCCGTGGACCCCAACCCGACCACTCGGGAGCAGCGACTGGAGGTGTCCCTGTCGGCCGAGCTCACCAAGCTCGACGTCGTGCAGGTCCTCGAGTGGGAGCCGCCGTCGTGAACCTCGACTCCCGGGCCGTCCGTTGGGCGCTGGTGTTCACCGTCGTGGTGGTGGCGCAGGTGGCCGTGGCCTCCCGTCTCGAGGTCGCGGGGGTGCACCCGGACCTGCTCCTCCTCCTGGCCGTCACCGCCGGACTCACGGGTGGACCCGCCCGCGGTGCGGTCGTCGGCTTCGCCGCCGGGGTGGTGGCCGACCTCTACCTCCACACCCGCTTCGGGGTGGGTGCGCTGGCGTCGACCCTGACCGGGTACGCCGCCGGGGTGGCGGGCGACACCGTCGTCCGGCCCAGCACCACGATCTGGGCGCTGTCGACCGCGGCGCTGAGCGCCGCCGGGACGCTGATCTACGCCACGCTGGGGCATCTGCTCGGGTCCCAGACGCTGGCTGACCCGAACCTGCTGGCGATCGTCGGTATCGTCTCGGTCGTCAACGCCGCCCTCTGCGTCCCGGCCATGGCGGTCTGCCGGTGGGCTGGTGACGACCACTCCGCCGTCCAGATCCGCTGATGCGACCCGGGGCCCACCCGTCACTCCACGCCGAGCGAGCATGAACACCAGTTCCACCCAGGTGAGGCTCAGTGGCATCGGCATCGTCGCCGTCTGTCTGTTCGCAGCCCTGTTCGTGCGGCTCTGGTTCCTCCAGGGCGTCGACCCGCAGCGGTTCGAGGCGGCCACGGAGTCCAACCGACTGCGGGTGATCCACGAGGAAGGTCCCCGTGGCCGCATCCTCGACCGCAACGGTCGCGTCCTGGTGGACAACCGCACGACCATCGTCGTCGCGCTCGACCGTGAGCCGCTCCGCCGGCTCGAGGAGGACGAGCGGGCGGCGGTGTTCGTCGACCTCGCCGACACGCTGACCGAACTGGGGGTACCCACCAAGGTGAGCACCGTCGAGCGCCGTTACGGCGACGTCCGCTACTCGCCGCAGGAGTACGTGCCCGTCGCGGACGAGGTGCCCGAGGACGTCGAGCTCTACCTGGCCGAACGTGCCGACCGGTTCCCCGGGGTCGTGGTGGAGCGGCGCACGGTGCGGTCCTACCCCTACGGATCGCTCGCCGCGCAGTTCGTCGGCTACGTCGGCGAGGTGAACGAGGACGAGCTGGCGTCGGTCGAGGGGGAGGCCGTGCCCCGCGCCCAGGACGGCACTCCGAAGGAGTACCAACCGGGTGACAGCTTCGGCAAGGGCGGGATCGAGTCGTCGGAGGAGGCGACCCTCCGGGCGGTGCCCGGCCGGCGGACGATCGAGGTGAACGCCCGCGGCGAGCTGCTCGGCGAGCTCGAGCGGACCGACGCCCGTCCCGGCGACGACGTGTGGCTCTCGATCGACCTCGACCTGCAGGCCCACGCCGAGCGACTGCTGGCGGCCAAGATCCGCTCGCTGCGGGGCCGGGAGGGTGGCGAGGGCACGCTCAACGCCCCGCAGGGCTCGGTCGTGGTCATCGAGCCGGGCACGGGGCAGATCCTCGCCATGGCCTCCTACCCCTCGTACAACCCCTCGATCCTGGTGAACGGCATCTCGACCGACCTGTGGGAGCAGCTGAACGACCCGAACAACGGCCGGCCGCTCTACAACTGGGCGCTGCAGGGTGCCTACGCGCCCGGGTCGACCTTCAAGCCCGTCACGGCGCTCGCCGGATGGCGGGCGGGGGTGATCGGTCCCGGCAACGAGGAGTACGACGACGCCGGCACGTACCGGCTCCAGAACTGTGAGGGGGCCGGCTGCACCTTCCAGAACGCCGGTCGGAAGAAGCTCGGCACGGTGGATCTGGCCAGGTCCCTGGCGGTGTCGTCCGACACCTACTACTACCGGCTCGCCGAGCTGATGTGGCTCAACCGGTGGCAGTTCGGTGACCACCCGATCCAGGACGTGGCCACCGAGTTCGGACTGGGCGCACCGACCGGCATCGACCTCCCCGGCGAGACCTCGGGTCGGGTCCCGACCCCGGAGCAGCGCCGCGCCGCCTTCGAGTCGAACCCGGAGGTGTTCCTGACCGGCGACTGGTTCACCGGTGACACGGTCATCACGTCGATCGGCCAGGGCGACGTGCTCGTCACCCCGCTGCAGCTCGCCGAGCTCTACGCCACGATCGCCACGGGTGGCGTCCGGTACCGGCCACAGGTGATCTCCCAGGTGACCCGTCCGATCGACCCGGCCGAACCCCCGGGCGAGCCCGGCAACTTCGAGGTCGTCCGCACGGTCACCCCGGAGGAGGTCGGTCGGGTGGAGATGGACGACGACTTCTACCTCCGGGTCCTGGCCGGGCTCATCGGGGTGACCCAGGAGGAGGACGGCACCGCCAGCCGGTCCTGGTCCGCCTCGCCGACGGCGTGGACGATGGGCGGCAAGACGGGCACGGCCCAGGTGGCGGGCAAGGCCGACTCGGCCCTGTTCGCCGGGTGGGGTCCGATCGCCGCCGGGGTCGACCCGGAGTACGTCATCTCGGTGGTCATCCCGGAGGCGGGATTCGGTGGCGACGTGGCGGCACCGCTGGCGTTCCGGATCCTGGCGCCGGCGAGCGACGGAACCCTCCCGACCGCGTGCACCATCGCGGCGGCCGGTCAGTGCCGCGAGGCCGAGTCCAGCGCTGCGCAGGCCAGCCTCAACGACGTCGGATCGGGAGGTCCGGGGTGACCCTCGAGCGCGCCGCCGCCCCGCCCGGCTTCCGGTCCCGGAACCTGGGCGACCCCCGTCGCCACGTCGACGTGGTGCTCGCCGCGGCCGTCGCCGGCGTCCTGGTGTTCGGCCTGGTCCTCGTCTACAGCGCCACCCGGCGCTTCGACGACGGCAACGGGTACGTCCTGCGGCAGCTGTTCTTCGCCGTCGCCGGGGTGGGGGCCGCCACCGTGGTGTCGCTCGTGGACTACCGGAAGGTGGCCGACTGGTGGCAGGCGCTCTACGCAGTGGGCGTCGTCATGCTGGTCGGTGTGCTCACGCCCCTCGGCACGGTCGTCAACGGCACGAGTGGCTGGTACCGACTGGGGCCGATCGCACTCCAGCCGGCCGAGTTCGCCAAGCTCGCCACCATCCTGGCCATCGCCGCCTACCTGGGTTCGGTCGACGAGGTGGACCTGCGTCGCCTCGCCGGAGCACTCGGACTGCTCGGCGTGCCCGTGGTGCTCACCCTCCTGCAGCCCGACCTGGGTTCGGCGCTCGTGTTCATCGTCCTCGGCATGGGGATGCTCGTGGTCGCCGGCGTCCGCATGAAGCACCTCGGGGTGCTGGTGACGCTCGGGATCGTGGCCATCCTCGTGATCCTGAACTCTGGCGCCCTCGACGACTACCAGACCGAGCGGCTCACGTCGTTCGTGTCGCCCGACGGTCAGTCGTACAACGTCGACCAGGCGCAGAAGGCGATCGGCTCCGGCGGGCTCACCGGGTTCGGGCTCACGAACGGCCCGCAGACCCGGGGCGGCTACGTCCCGGAGCAGCAGACCGACTTCATCTTCACGGTGGTGGGCGAGGAGTTCGGGTTCGTGGGATCCAGCCTGTTGCTCGTCCTGCTCGGGGTGGTGGTCTGGCGCTGCTGGCGGGCGGCCCAGCTGGCGGCCGACCAGACCGGGACCCTGCTGTGCGTCGGGGTCACCTGCATGTTCCTGTTCCACATCTTCGAGAACATCGGGATGGCCATCGGGATCATGCCCGTGACCGGGATCCCGCTCCCGTTCGTGTCCTACGGCGGATCCTCGCTGCTGGCGTCGTTCGTGGCCGTCGGTCTGGTCCAGTCGGTCCACATGCACCGGTTCTCCTGAGGATCGTGGCCGTCCCGCCGATGGGTGCTCCCGGGGTCACCTCCGGTAGGCTCGGGGCACCATGACCGCCCCTTCGGCCGCTGTCCCCAGCCCGGAGCCGGTCGGGACGGACCCTCCCGGGTCGCTGTGGCACCGCCTCGAGCCGCTCCTGGCGAGGGTCGAGAAGCCCGCCCGCTACATCGGTTGCGAGGACGGTGCGGTCCGCCCTGACTGGTCCCGACACGCTCCCGGTGGACCCGTGTCGTGGCTGTTCACGTACCCGGACACCTACGAGATCGGCCTCCCCAACCAGGGCCTCCAGATCCTCGCCGAGATCGTCCGTGAGCACCCGCACGCCGTGTCCGAGCGGGCCTACGCGCCGTGGATCGACCTCGAGGCCGAGCTCCGGGCCCACGGCCTCCCCCTGTTCAGCGTGGAGGGGCACCGGCCGGCCGGGGCCTTCGACCTGATCGGTTTCAACCTCTCGGCGGAGCTCACCTACACGAACCTGGTCAACCTGATCGACCTGGCGGGCATCCCGGTCCGTGCCGCCGAGCGGGCGCCGCACCACCCGCTGGTGTGCGTCGGCGGCCACTGCACCTACAACCCGGAGCCGGTCGCCGACTTCGTCGACCTGGTGGTCCTCGGCGACGGCGAGGAGGTGGTCACCGAGATCACCGACGTGGTCCTCGACTGGAAGGCCGCGGGCCGACGCGATCGACGTGAGGTGCTCGAGGCGCTCGCCCGGGTCCCCGGGGTCTACGTCCCGGCCGCCTACGAGGTGACCTACGACGGTCCGCGGGTCCGGGCGATCGAGCCTCGCTGGCCCGGCGTGCCCGAGCAGGTCGAGAAGCGGACGATCACCGACCTGGGGGAGTGGCCCTACCCCAGGTCGCAGCTGGTCCCCCTCACCGAGGTCGTCCACGACCGGCTGAACGTCGAGGTGTTCCGGGGTTGCACCCGGGGCTGTCGGTTCTGCCAGGCGGGGATGATCACCCGACCGGTCCGGGAGCGTCCGGCGGAGCAGGTCCGCACGATGGTGGCGGAGGGCCTGCGTCGGACGGGCTACGACGAGGTGGCGCTGACGTCGCTGTCCACGGCGGACTTCTCCAACATCTCGGAGCTGGTCGGCGGGATGGCCGGGAGCCAGCCGGCGTCCGACGGGTCCGGCGACCTCTGCGGTCCCGTGTCGGTCTCGCTCCCGTCGCTGCGGGTCGACGCGTTCGGCGTCGGGATCGCCGCGGAGCTCCAGAAGGGCCGACGCAGCGGCCTGACCTTCGCCCCCGAGGCCGGCACCTGGCGGATGCGCCAGGTGATCAACAAGCTGATCCGGGACGAGGACCTCTACGGCGCGGTGGACTCCGCCTACTCGCAGGGCTGGCGGCGGGTGAAGCTCTACTTCCTGACGGGGCTGCCCACCGAGACCGACGAGGACACGCTCGGCATCGCCGAGCTGGCGGCCAACTGCATCGAGGTCGGCCGGCAGCACCTGCGGTCGCCGGGCGTCACGGTGTCGGTGGGGGGATTCGTCCCCAAGCCCTTCACGCCGTTCCAGTGGTTCGGTCAGAACACGGTGGTGGAGCTGGGGCGCAAGATCGGACTGCTCCGGGACGCGTTCCGCGGCGTCAAGGGTGCGCAGATGAAGTGGCACGACCCGACCGCCACACAGGTCGAGGGTCTGCTCAGCCGGGGAGACCGTCGTCTCGGGCCCGTGATCGAGTCGGTCTGGCGCCGGGGCGGCACCTTCCAGGAGTGGTCGGAGCACTTCGACCTGGAGCTGTGGACCGACGCCATGGCCGAGCACGGACTGTCGATGGACGACTACGTCCACCGCCACCGCACCGAGGACGAGGTGCTGCCGTGGTCCCACCTGTCGGCCGGGCTGCACCACGACTTCCTGTGGCAGGACTGGCAGGACGCGCTGGCCGAGGTCGGTCTGCCGGACTGCCGCTGGACGCCCTGTTACGACTGCGGCGCGTGCACCGGCTACGGGGTGGAGCACGTCGTCGCCTCGGCGACGCCGCCGGCCGGAGGTTCGCAGGGGACCGGACAGGGCCTCACGTGGACACCCCCGGACCGCACCGGTGCCGCAGCGACGGCCGTGCCGGTGTCGATCGGTGCGGCCGCCCGGAGGCCGACGTGAGCCGGCTCCGGATCCGTTACGCCAAGCGGGGCCGGGTCCGGTTCCTGTCGCACCGGGACGTGGCCCGGTGTCTCGAGCGCGCCGTGCGCCGGGCAGGGCTGCCGGTGGCCTACAGCCAGGGCTTCAGCCCACGGGCGAGGCTGCACTTCGGTCTCGCCCTCTCCAACGGGTTCGAGGGTGACGCCGAGTACTTCGACGTGGACCTGGTCGACGGCCGGGCGCACGTGGCGGTGGACGAACTGGCCGGAGTCCTCTCCGACGTGCTCCCCGAGGGCATCGACGTGGCGGCGGTGGTGCCCATCGAGGCGGGCACGCCGTCGCTCCAGGAGGCCGTCGTGTCGTGCACCTGGAGGTTCACCGTCGCGGACGCATCGTCCGAGGCGCTCGCCGAGGCTGCGGCGCAGCTCACGGCACGGGAGTCCATCCCGCTGACACTCGTCAGGAAGGGCAAGCAGGTCAGCGAGGACCTGCGCCCCCTGCTCGGCGCCGTCGTCGCCGAGCCAGGGGAGCGAGGTGCTGAGCTCACCGTCGATCTCGGCACCAAGCCTCGCAGCGTCCGTCCGGTGGAGTTCCTCTCCGCCCTGGACGCGCCGGAGCTCGTCGGGGACGTCGCCGACGTCCGCGTGCTCCGTACCCACCAGTGGATCAACGTCGACGGGAGGCGCTGCGAGCCCATCTCGCTGGGTGCCCCGTCGACCCACGTCGAGGAGCGCGCGTCGTGATCGCGTGCCCAGACGTGCGCAACGTGAAGGGAACGTCCCATGTCGGATTCGACGACCAGTCCTCCCCCCAGCGGGGGAGGCGACCAGACCGACGGCGCCACGCCGGAGCGGTCACCAGCACCGAGCTCGCCAGCGTCGGCCCAGCCGGCCGCTGAGGCGGCTCCGAAGCCCAGGATCGGGGACTCCCGACCTGCACCGCCGCGAGCCGGCGGCGGGAGCGCCCAGGGGACCCGGCCGGACTCGAACGAGGGTGCCGGGTCCAACTCCGGCACCGGATCAGGGTCAGGCTCCGGGCGTCGCCGTCGTCGCCGACGGGGCGGTCGCGGCGGTCAGGGTGGCCAGGGCGGCCAGGGCGGCCAGAGCGGTCAGGGCGGCCAGAGCGGTCAGGGCGGTCAGGGCGGCCAGCAGCGCTCCGCCCAGGGCGGTGGATCCCGATCGGGCGGTCAGCAGGGTCGTTCCGGCGCCAAGGGTGCCCGCAGCGGTCGTCGTCCCGACGGTCCGGCGCCGGTCGACGGCTCCGACCTCGGTGCCGGGCCCGTGGAACTCGACGAGGCCACCCTCGAGCGGCGTCGGGGCCGCCAGCGCAAGGGCCGTGCGGTCGGTCGGTTCCAGATGTACGTCCACGTGGCCGGGGAGGTCACCCACACCTCGATCTTCGAGGGGCGCTCGCTGATCGAGCACTACGCCTCCCGGCCCTCGGACGACGTGTTCGAGATCCACGGCAACATCTACGTGGGCAAGGTCGAGAACGTCCTCCCGGGGATGGAGGCGGCCTTCGTGGACATCGGCACCCCCAAGAGCGCCGTGCTCTACCGCAGCGACGTGCAGTTCGACCCGGAGGAGGTCGAGACCCAGGGTGACACGCCCAGGATCGAGGACCTCCTCAAGGCCCGGCAGCTCATCATCTGCCAGGTGACCAAGAACCCGATCGCCCACAAGGGGGCCCGCCTCACGCAGGAGGTGTCGCTCGCCGGGCGCTTCGTGGTGCTCGTGCCCAACTCCACCACCTACGGCATCTCGAAGCGTCTGCCGGACCCGGAGCGCAAGCGGCTCCGCAAGATCCTGGACCGGGTGCGGCCCGAGGGGCACGGGATCATCGTCCGGACCGCGGCCGAGGGCGCCACGGCCGAGGAGATCGAACGTGACGTGACGCGTCTCGCCGACCAGTGGACCCGGATCTCCGAACTCGCCGCCGGTCAGAACCGGCCGGGTCTGATCTACCGGGAGCCGGCGTTCGCCATGCGGATGATCCGCGAGGAGTTCAACGCCGAGTACCGGTCGGTCCTGATCGACGACCGCGCCCTCTACGAGGACCTGCGCGACTACGTGACGGCGGTCGCCCCCGAGCTGGCCGAACGGGTGGAGTACTACGACCCGGAGGCCGAGTCGCTCCCGCTGTTCGACCGGTTCCACGTGACCGAGCAGCTCGCCAAGGCCCTGGACCGGACGGTCTGGCTGCCCTCGGGTGGTTCGCTCGTGATCGAGCGGACGGAGGCGCTCACGGTCATCGACGTGAACACCGGGCGCAACGTCGGGTCGTCGTCGCTCGAGGAGACCGTGCTGCACAACAACCTGGAGGCGGCCGAGGAGATCGCCCGGCAGCTCCGGCTGCGGGACATCGGCGGCATCATCGTGATCGACTTCGTCGACATGGACGTCAAGGAGAACCGGGACCGGGTCGTCAAGGTGTTCCGTGAGGCGCTCTCCCGGGACAAGACGCGGACGCAGGTGTTCAACATCTCGGACCTGGGGCTCGTGGAGATGACCCGCAAGCGCATCGGCGAGGGGCTGCTCGAGTCGGTCGCCGAGCGGTGCACCACCTGCGCCGGGCGGGGACTCATCGTGCCGGAGGACCTGCTCGGCTGATGTGCGCCGGGGGAGTCGCCCCCGGTAGGATCGGAGTCCTATGTACGCAGTGGTGAAGACCGGTGGCAAGCAGTACCGGGTGGAGCAGGGCCAGCGGGTCCGGGTGGAGCGGGTCGCCGAGACCGGTTCCGACGTCGAGCTGACCCCGGTGCTCCTGGTCGACGGCGACACCGTCCTCGCCACCCCGGAGCAGCTCCGGGGCGCCACCGTCTCGGCGACGGTCGTGGACGAGGGTCGTGGTCGCAAGATCCACGGGTTCGACTACAAGGCCAAGGCCCGGGTGCGCCGTCGGTGGGGCCACCGGCAGAACTACTCGACCATCGAGATCACCGGCATCTCGCGGGGCTGACCCGCCAACCGAACGGTCCGGCCCGGGTGCCGGACGATCGATCCAGGAGGATCCATGTCGAAGACCAAGGGTGGCGGCTCCACCAGGAACGGTCGTGACTCCCAGAGCAAGCGACTCGGGGTCAAGGTGTACGACGGCACCACGGTGACCGCCGGCTCGATCATCGTTCGTCAGCGCGGCACCCGGATCCACCCGGGAGACAACGTGGGTCGCGGCGGTGACGACACGCTCTTCGCCCTCGCCGACGGCAAGGTGAAGTTCGGCTCGAGCCGGAACCGCAAGATCGTCAGCGTCCTCCCCGCAGAGGACTGACCGGCGCGATCGCCCTCGGGTCGAGCGGCCGGAGGGCTCAGCCGATCCCGGGTGGCAGCGCCGCCGGGTCCCAGCCCAGCAGGGTGACGGCGGTGTCGAACGCGTAGCGATCGGTCATGCCGCCCACGTGGGTGACGGCCGCTGCGAGCGCTTCCCGGCTCCCGGCCCCGAGGTCCGCGGCTCCCGCAGCGCGGCGGGGGAGCAGGTCCGGTCGTTCGGCGAGGTGCTCGACCAGCGCCCGCAGGACGGCGATCACGGTGGCGGACTGCTCGAGCGACGCGGGACGCATGTAGATGTGGTCGTAGTTGAACCGGCGGAACTCGGCGAGTGCCCGGGCGGTGAGCGGGTCCATGCCGACACGCCCCGTGACCGCTGCGGTGGCGACCACCGAGTCGATGAACGTGTGGAGCTGCCGGCTGCGGCGGTCGCCGCAGTGGTCACGGACGAGTTCGGGCAGGTGGTCCGGGTCGGTGATGCCCACGTGGACGGCGTCCTCGAAGTCGTGGCAGACGTAGGCGATCCGGTCGGCCCACGACACGATCTCGCCCTCCGGCGTGGCGGGAGCCGGTCGGGACCACGAGTGGTTCCGGATCCCGTCCAGCGTCTCCCGGCACAGGTTCAGGCCGGCCAGGACCACGTCGGCACCCCAGGTGGCGTGGTCGTACCCGCCCTCCACGTACGGGCTGAACGCGTCCTCCGAGGCGTGCCCGCCGGGGCCGTGGCCGCAGTCGTGCCCGAGGGCGATGGCCTCGGTGAGCGCCACGTTGGCACCCACGGCCCGGGCGATGGCCACGGCCACCTGGGCGACCTCGAGCGCGTGGGTCAACCGGGTGCGCTGGTGGTCCTCCGGCATGACGAACACCTGGGTCTTGCCCGCCAGTCGCCGGAAGGCGGTGCTGTGCAGGATCCGGTCACGGTCCCGCTCGAAGCACGTGCGGTGGGTGTCGGGTGCCTCCTCCACCTGCCGGTCCCCGGCGCCGCGGGCCCGGGTGGCGCCGGGTGCGAGCACCCGTTCCTCGTGCTCCTCCCGGGCCCTGCGCTCGAGCGGGGTGTCCGGACCGAGCGGTGCCCCGCCGAGCGTGGCCGAGCTGTCGGCGTGGGCGGTGGACACCACGAGGCCGCCCTGCTGCTCGACGTGACCCGACATGGTGGCGGCCCACTCCACGGCGCGGTCGCCCAGGCGGGTGGCGGGTGCGTTCCGGGTGTCGGCGTCGTCCACGGCGCCATCGTACGGGTGCCCTGTGACGGTGTCGGCGACCGGGGCACGAAGCCACCACCGGTCCAGCGGAGCGGGCATCTAGGGTGCTCGGGTGTCGAACTTCGTCGACGAGTGCGCCCTGAACGTCCGCGGTGGTGACGGCGGCGCGGGTTGCGTCTCGTTCCGGCGGGAGTCGCACACCCCGATGGGTGGGCCGGACGGTGGCGACGGCGGGTCCGGTGGCGACGTCTGGTTGGTCGCCGACCGCAACGTCGCCTCGCTGCTCGCCTTCCGGGACCACCCCCACCGTCGAGCCCGGTCCGGCACCCACGGCTCCGGCCGTCGGCGCCACGGTGCGAGTGGTCAGGACCTCGAGGTGGCCGTGCCCGTGGGTACCGTCGTGCGGGACCGCGACGGCGTCGTGCTGGCCGACCTGCCGGGACACGGCGACCGCTGGCTCGCCGCCTCCGGCGGCGTGGGCGGCAAGGGCAACGCCCGGTTCCTGTCCAACCGTCGTCGGGCCCCGTCGTTCGCCGAGCAGGGTGAGGCCGGTGAGGAGCGGTGGATCTGGCTGGACCTCAAGCTCCTCGCCGACGTCGCCATCATCGGGTTCCCCAACGTCGGCAAGTCCACGCTCATCTCGCGCATCTCGGCCGCCCGTCCCAAGATCGGCGACTACCCGTTCACCACGCTCGAGCCCCAGCTCGGCGTGGTCCGCCTCGGCGAGGGCTCGGACGCGTTCGAGATGGTCGTGGCCGACGTCCCCGGCCTGATCGAGGGGGCTGCCGAGGGCCGGGGCCTCGGGCACCGGTTCCTCCGTCACGTCGAGCGGGCCCGGGTGCTGCTCGTCCTGTGCGACCTCTCGCCGACGGCGGCCGCCCCGCCCGCAGCGCAGTACCGGGTCCTGCTCGACGAGCTCGCCCGCTACGAGGTGCGCCTCGGGACCGAGGCCGACGGACTCGTGGAGCGTCCCCGCGTGGTGGTCGGCTCCCGCGCCGACCTGGCCGAGCCCGACGTGCTCGACTCGTGGTGGGAGGGGATCGACCCGACCACCGGCACCGATCGCTCCGACGACCCGGACGGCGTCGGCACCACGCCGCTCGCCATCTCGGCGGTCACCGGCCTGCACGTCGACCGGCTGCTCGGCCGTCTCCGCCAGCAGGTCGAACGGGCGCGACGCCGGGAGCCCGAACCCGACGGCTTCGTGACGCTGCGTCCGGTCCCCGAGGGCGTCCGCATCGTCCGACACGACGACGCGAGCTTCGAGGTGCTCGGCCGGGCGGCGCTCCGGGCCGTCGGGTTCTCCGACCTGGGCAACGCCGACGCTCTCGACGAGGCCCGTCGCCGGCTCGACCGACTGGGGGTGGACCGGGCGCTGGCCCGGGCCGGGGCCCGCAACGGCGACGTGGTCCACATCGGTGCGTTCACGTTCACGTTCGACACCGTCGACGAGCTCGACGTGCAGCCCTTCGACGAGGCCCCGACCGACCGCTCCGGAGGTCGCTCGTGAGGCTCGTCGCCAAGTACGGGACGTCCAGCCTCACCGACGACGCCGGACGGATCGACGAGGCGGCCGTGGCCAAGGCCGCCGCCGAGATCGCCGCCGCCCGAGCCGCAGGGCACGAAGTGCTCGTCGTGACCTCGGGCGCGGTCGCCGCCGGACTGCCCGTGCTCGGGATCGGGACCCGGCCGGTCGACGCCCGCACGCTCCAGGCGGTCTCGGCGGTCGGTCAGGCCCAGCTCGTGCAGACCTGGTCCCGCCACCTGGCGACCCACGGACTGGTGGCCGGACAGGTGCTCCTGGCGCCGCTCGACTTCATGGTGCGCAGCCAGTACCTCCACGCCCGGGCCACCACCGACCGCCTGCTCGAGCTGGGCGTGGTCCCGGTCGTCAACGAGAACGACGTGATCGCCGACGACGAGATCCGCTTCGGCGACAACGACCGGATCGCCGCGCTGCTCGCACAGTTGGCGGGGTGCGAGCTGGTCGTCCTGCTCACCGACACCCCGGGCCTCATGGACGCCGACCCCCGGGTCGCGGCCCACGCGTCGCTCATCGAGGAGATCGTGGCGGTCGACGCCAGCCTCGAGGAGCTGGCCGGGGGGACCGGAACCGACCGGGGCTCGGGTGGCATGGCCTCCAAGCTGGCCGCGGCCAAGATGGCTGCGTGGGCCGGGGTCCGGGCCGTGATCGCCCAGGCGGACCGACCCGACGTGCTCGCCGACGCGATCGTCGGGGCGAGCGGCGTGGGGACCACCGTCCTGCCCCGGGCCACGGGTCTGAACGCCCGGAAGCTCTGGATCGCCTTCGCGGTGGCGCCGGCGGGCACGGTCGTGGTCGACGACGGTGCTGCGGCAGCGATCGCCGGCGGCGGCCGCTCGCTGCTGGCCGCCGGGGTCGTGGACGTCCGGGGCAGCTTCGACCCGGGCGACGCCGTGGAGGTGACCCGTCCCGACGGGCAGGTGGTGGCCAAGGGGCTCGTGGCCGTGGGCGCCGAGGACCTCCGAGGGATCGCCGGTCGGCGTTCGTCCGAGCTCGGGGACCGCGACGGGGAGGTCGTCCACGTGGACGACCTGGTGGTGCTGCCCGACTGAGCCGCCCGGCTGCGGGCGCTCAGCCGCAGTCGGCGATCAGCTGCTCGAGGTGGGCGTGTCGTCGCCCGGGTCCTCGGTCGGCGCCGGATCGGCGGCCGGTGCGGCCGCAGCTCCCGAGCCGGCGGCGGCCGCCGTGGCCGCCGGGGCCGTCGTCGGGTCGCCGATCCCGAGCTTCGAGCGGATCTCCGACAGTCGGGCCTGCGCCTCGACGTTGACGGCCGCCTGCTCGATCTCGACGATCCGGGACTCGACCGACATGTCCTGGATCTCGGCCATGCCCTTGGCCTTGGCGTGGCGGGCCTCGATCTTCTCCTTGACCTCGGCCAGCGTCGGGACGTCCTCGCCCACCTGCTCGCTGAGCGACGACATGGCCGAGTTCATCTGCTCCTGCATCTTGGCCTGGTCGAGCTGGGAGAGGAGCCGCTGCTTCTCGGCGAGCTTCTGCTGCAGCACCCGGGAGTTCTGCTGCACCGCGGCCTTGGCCTGCTCGGCGGCCTGGGTGGCCTGCAGGGCCAGGGTCTTGAGACCCTCGATGTCCTGCTCCTTGGCGATGAGCTGGTTGGCGATGGCCTCCGCGGCGGAGGTGTACTCGGCGGCCTTGGCGGCGTCACCGGCGCGGGTCGACTCGTCGGCCATGAGGACGGCCTGCTGGGCGTTGCGGTTCAGCTGTTCGAGCTGCCCCAGGGCCTCGTCGAGGCGCGTCTGGGTCTGCTTCTGGTTGGCGATGACGTTCGCCGCCTGCTCCTTGAGCTTGCGGTGCTGCTCCTGGGCCTCGGTGATGGCCTGCTCGAGCTGGATCTTGGGGTCGGCCGCCTCGTTGAACGCACTGTTCAGCTTGGCGCCGAGGTACTTCCAGAACTTCTTGATCGACTTCCACATGGTTGCTCTCCTCGTCGGCGCGTGGACGCTCGGGGCGAGAGCCTAGCCACCGATCCCTCGTCCCCGACTCCGCCAGCCGGAGCCGACCAGCCGGAACACGGGCTCGAACCCGTTCGGTCGCAGGACGGCGGTCGCTGCCGCGAAGGTGGCGAGGCCCACGCCGACCCCGAGGACCACCTCGAGGAGCGGTCGGTCGTCCGTGTCGGGACGGAGCGCCAGGAACAGCCCGCCGAGCACGACCGCCACCACCAGACCGACCCCGGCCGCCCGGGCCAGCGCCGAGGCGCCCGGGCGACCGAACAGCTCCACCGGGGGCCGATCGGCTGCGTCCGGATCAGCGGCGGCGGTGCGTCGGAGCGACCGCCTCAGCACCACGAGCGCCACGGCGGCGACCACCCAGTAGCTGAGCGAGTAGGCGAGCGCCAGGCCGGCGCCGCCCAGCGCCGCAGCGAGGGGGAACATGACGGCGACGTTCAGGACGTTCTGGCCGAGGTTCAGCCAGAACGGCGTCCGGGTGTCCTGCCGCGAGTAGAACGCCCGCACGGCGAACAGGTACACGGAGAACGCCGGCAGACCCACGGCGAAGCCCTGGAGCATCTCGGCGGTGAGCGCCGTGTCGGTCGCGTCGAAGTTCCCGCGCTGCAGCACCAGCTCGACCAGGGGTCGGGCCAGGAGGAACAGGCCGATCGCCGCCGGCACCATGAACGCCACCAGGAGGCTCGTCCCCTCGGTGAACCGGCGGGCGAAGTCACGGTGGCGACCGCCGGCGGCGGCCTCGGCGAGCTCGGGGAGGGACGCCGTGGTGATGGAGACGGCGATCAGGCCGTAGGGCAGCTGGAAGAACGCGAACGAGTAGATGAACGCGGAGAGCGCCCCGGTCTCGAGCGTCACCGCCAGGCCGAGGATGACGAGGAACGCCACCTGATTGGACGCCGCGTAGCCGACCACCCAGCCGGAGATGCCGACGAGCCTGCGCACGGCCGGGTGGCGCGGCCGGAAGTCCCAGCGCAGGCGCAGGTCGGAGCGGCGGATGGACGGCAGCAGGGCGAACGCCATGGCGGCCACGCCGGCGGTGGTGCCGAGCCCCAGGATCCAGAGCTGGGTGGTCCCGCCGCGTGACGTCGCCCAGGCGACGCTCGCCAGCGCGGCGGCGGCCGTGATCAGGTTGGTGAGCACCGGGACGAACGCCGGTGCGGCGAATCGGCGTCGGGCGTGCAGGAGTGCCGTGAACAGCGTGACGAGGCCGTAGAAGAAGACCTGTGGCAGCAGCAGCCCCATGAGGTCGTCGCCGATGGCCAGCTGCTGCCGGCGCTGCTCGCCCTCGAGGGGCAGCGCGAACAGCAGGTTGATCAGCGGCGCGAGCAGCGTGACCAGGAGCGTCAGGGCCACGATCGCCACGAACGACACGGTGGTGAGGGCCGAGGCGGACTCGTCGTCGGGGTCGTCGAACGCCCGGACGAACAGTGGCACCAGGGTGGAGGAGAGGACACCGCCGAGCACGAGCTCGTAGAGGATGTTCGGGGTGGTGTTGGCCAGGTTGTAGACGTCGGCGACCTCGGTGAGACCCAGCGCCGCCGTGAGGGCGGCGATGCGCACCAGCCCCGTGACCCGGGACAGCGCCGTGCCGACCGCTGGCGCGGAGCTCGCCCGGAGCAGGCTGCGGGAGCGTCGGGCGGCGAACCCCGCGTCGCCGCTGCCGGCTCCGCCCGTGCCCGCTGTGGCGCCGTCCGCCCCGGTCCCACTCCCTCGCTCGGCCCGGAGGTGCGCCTCGGTGCGGGCCACCACGGCGGCGTCGTCGCCGAGCGACTCGGCGAGGGCGAACTCCTCGTCCTCGTCCCGACGGACCTGGTCGGGGTCGTTCGACTCCGGGCTCACCCGGCGGTCCCGGTGAGCCCGGTCCCCGGCGTGGCGCTCGTCTCCTCGATGGCCTGCCGGAGCGCCTCCATCTCGCCGACGATCGAGTCGACCTCGGTGTCGAGGCCGCCCAGCTCGGAGGTGTCGGCCTGGGTGACGGAGAGCTCCACCGTCCGGGTCACGGCCTCGTCGATCCGGGCGTCGAGGAGCCGCAGCCGGTCCCAGGTGGACTGCATGGTCGAGTCGAGCCGCGCCGCCGAGGCGAGCTGCGCCTCGAGCGCGGCGACCACCTGCGCGTTGCCGCCGGCGTCGCCGTAGTGACGGGCGGTGTCGAGCTCGGCCTGGATGGCCCGCGTGTCGATCCGTCCCCGGCCCTGCTGGAGCGTGTTGCCGGCGCCCGCCACCCGGGCAGCCTCTGCGACGGCCACGTCGAGCCGATCACCGAGCTCGCCCAGGCGGTCCCGCAGCGGTCCGGGCCGCACCCCGTCCACGGCCTCGTCGAAGCGGCGTCGGGCGTCGACCACGGCCTGCAGCAGCCCGCGCCAGGGCTCGCTGAGCCGTCGGGGGTCGACCCGCAGGGCGTTCGGGTCCTTCGGGACCGCGGCGAGCACCCGCACGGCCCACGCCCCGATCGCCCCCACGACCGCACCGATCGGTCCGAGGCCGACCAGGATCCCGACCGCCGCTCCCGCGCCGGCGGCGACGATCGCCGAGGGCGAGGTGGTGGCGTTGGCCACCTTCGGGGTCAGGAAGCGGTCACGGAACGACGCCATGGTGCAAGGCTTGCAGATGCGCCGGGTCGCCGACGGCTCCGGCCTAGAAGTTGCTGATGACCGACGAGAAGACCCGGTTGATCGTGGTGGCGTCGGTGGCCTGGTAGGCGGTGGCGTTGGACGCCTCGGCGATCTGGCGGAGCTGAGCGGGGTCGGCGCCCTCGCCGTAGGCGACGGTGAAGATCCGCACCGGCCGGGAGTTCTCCCCGTCGCTGGTCGCCTTCACCGACTGCAGCAGCCGCTGGAACTGCTCGGCGTCGTCGCGGCTGTTGCCGTCGTCGTTGACGCCGTCGGTGAGCAGGACCACGGCGTTGATGAGGGCGGGGTCGTAGGCCTGGAGCATCTGGTCGTAGGAGGTCTGGGTGACCTCGTACAGCGGCGTGCCGTTGAGCGGCACGAGGGACTCCACCGCCCGGCGCAGGCGCTCCCGGTTCGCCCCGATCGGCTCGATGGGACTGAGGTCGCGGTAGGTGCCGGCCGAGCCGTCGGCGCCGGTGGTGAACACCCGCAGACCCACCAGGTCGGAGTCCTTGAACTCGTCGAGTCCGTCGATCACGGCCTGCTTCGCGAGGTCGAGCTTGGTCGGCCCCGACGGGTCGTCCGGATCGGCCGGGTCGCCCATCGAACCCGACACGTCGAGCACCAGCTGGACGCGAGCACCCTTGCGCTGCTCCGACCAGTTGGTGAGCAGCTGGTCCATGACCGCGCCGGTCGGGGTCTCGAGCAGGGTCTGGGGCTGGTTCGGATCCACCCCGTTCGCCGTGGTGATCGGTTCGCCGAGCGGCACGTCGGGGTTGCCGGGACGGAACCCGGCGGCCAGGACGCGCTGCTGGTTCTCGGGCCGCAGGACGAACGCCTCGAACTGTTCGGCGGCGGCCCGCTGCTGCGGGGACACCCAGTCGGCGTCGAGGATGTAGAGCGGGTTGTCCGAGTAGATCGTGCCCTCGGTCGGGTAGACGGCCACGAGCGGGGTGCGGGGCGGTCGGAGCTCCTCGCCCTGGGCGAGCTCGCCGTCCGGGTCGCCCCGGTTGTAGTCGATCACCGACTTCTCCTCGACGGCCACCGCCGAGGCGTAGTTGAGCGCCGTGCCCCGCCGGTCCGCACGGAACCAGTTGTTGAGGAAGGTCATGGTGATGTCGCCGTAGTGCACCACGGCCGACTCGATGTCGGCGCCGTACTGCTGGACCTGCGGGTTGGCCAGGTCCTCGCTCGAGAGGCCCGAGGTCGTGCCGGTCGCGGCGTAGTTCTGGGCGATCAGGGCCGAGAGACCGGAGGTGGAGAAGTTCGGGTTGGTCTTGCCGAGCTTGAAGGCTCCCCACTCGGGGTGCTGGTAGTCCGCCCACCCGCCCGGCGAGCGGGACAGCTGCAGGATGTCCGCCCAGCCGATCGGCGTGTCCGGCCAGCCGAGCGCCCGCGCCATCGGCTCCGGCATGGCGATCACCAGCGGGGTGAGCATGAACGACGTCGGCTGGTCCGAGACCATCGGCGGTCGGCCCTCCGCAGCCAGCCGCACGTTCAGGATCTGGCCCCACGAACTCGCCGCCGGCGACCAGATCGTGGGCTTCGGGCCGTACTCGTCGACGTTCCACCCCTCGGCCAGTGCCGTGGTGGCGGCACCGGAGGAGACCTTCTCGACCTGGACGTCGATGCACGTCCCGTCCACGGTGGCGCCCGACTCGTTGAACGACCGGGCCAGGTCGCCGAGCAGCTGGATCTTCTCCGACGACACCGCAGCGTCCACGGGGATGCACTCCGGGCGCCGTCGTGATCCGCCGTCGGCGCCCTCGGTGCCCTGGCCGCCGCTGCACGCAGCGGCGAGCGAGGCGACGGCCACCAGCGCTGCGATCCAGGCCGGGCGCCTCACCGGGCCGCCCCCCACCGCTGCTGCAGGTACGACAGGGCGCCGGGTGAGGCCAGACCGGAGGACTCCGGGAGCGGGGGTCCACCGCCCACACCGGGTGCCGCCGGCTGCCCCGGGACCCGCCAGCCCTGCTCGGCCAGGAGCTGTCCGACCCGGTCGCCGCCCAGATCGTCGAGCACCCGGTCCGGGCTCGAGCCCTCGGGCACGGTCAGGGTCACGTCCGCGGTCACCACGGGCTCAGGGTAGATGAGGGACAGTGCGGTACGTCCCGCGCCCCGCTGCACGGCCGGGCCGGCGGCGGCCTCGAGCGCGCCGACCACGCCGAAGGTGGCCGGGGCCACGAGGAACCGGGCCAGCGGATCGCTCCCGGCGCTCCCGGCCCGCTTGGCCTGGGCGGCCAGCCCGTCGAACCAGGCGCTGACCGTCGGGTCGTCGAGGTCGTTGCGGGCCCACACCGCCGGGAGGTCCACCGACACGGTCTCGCTCGAGACGGCCTGGGACCACACGGCCAGTCCGCCGCCGGTCGCCGGAGGAGGGAGACCCGGGCGGAGGGGCCCCCACTCGGGGCGACCGCCGGCGGCCGTCCACGGCTGTCCGGCGAGGCCGCCCACGCAGGACCAGTCCACGCCGTCCGGGCAGGCGCCCTGCAGCACGTCGGCGCGGTCGGCAGCGGCCACGAGCACCACCGGGGACCGGGCGAGCGGTGCCGAGGTGCCCCCGACGGCGAGCGGTCGGCTGCCTGCGGCGGCCCGGTCGTCGGCCAGCACCGCCGGCGCCGGGCCGACGGTGAACCAGGCGTCGGCGTCGAGTCCCGTCGCGTCGTCGGCGGCCAGTCGGGCGACGGTCTCCGCCTCGTCCTCGACCACGAGGCGCACGCCGTCGTCGCCGGCGGCCAGGGCCTCGCAGAACTCGCGGAGGTCCGGTCCGCACAGCACGGTCGTCGTGTCGGCCGACCCGTCACCCGAGCTGCCGCCCCCGCCGCCGGAGCCACCGTCGATCACGGTCCGCACCAGCAGCGCCGCGGCGACCATGCCGATCGCGGCGACCACGGCCAGGAACCGCTTCACGGCAGCTCCTCCGAGTCGGTGGGGAGGTCCTCGGCCACCAGCGTGGTGAGCTCGTCGGTGGTGGGATCGGACCCGGTGCGGATCACCCGGCTGGCGTGGTTGGCCACGGCGGCCTCGAAGAGGTTGCGCCCCAGGCGGGCGTTGCCGAACCCCTGGGTCCTGGGTGCGGCGTCGAGCAGTTCGCGCAGGCGGGTCACTGCCCCGTCGTCGAGCTCGTAGCGCTGACGCTCGCCGAGCCGGACGACGATCTCGACGAGCTCGTCGGTGGAGTAGTCGGGGAAGTCGATCACGGTCGGGAACCGGGAGCGCAGGCCCGGGTTGGCGTCGAGGAACGTGGCCATCTCGCCGGAGTACCCCGCCACCACCAGGACCACCCGGTCCCGACGGTCCTCCATGAGCTTCACGACCTGGTCGATCGCCTCCCGCCCGAAGTCGTTCTCGTTGCCCCTGGCCAGCGTGTAGGCCTCGTCGATGAACAGCATCCCCTGGTCCGCCTCGTCGAAGCGGGCGGTGACCAGGGGAGCGGTCTGTCCGACGAAGCCGGCCACCAGGCCCGACCGGTCGACCTCCACCAGGTGGCCCCGCTCGAGCACGCCGAGGGTGCGGTAGATCCGGGCGAGCAGCCGCGCCACGGTGGTCTTGCCGGTGCCCGGGTTGCCGGTGAAGACCAGGTGGTACGAGGTCTCCATGCGGGGGAGGTCGCGCTCGGCCCGGAGCTGCTGCACCCGCAGGAAGTCGGCGACCAGGTGGACCCGGTGCTTCACCGCCGTCAGGCCGACGAGCTCGTCGAGCTCGGCGAGCAGGTCCTCGAGCGGCTCGGGCCCGGGGTCCTCCTCCGCCGGGGCCGCCGCGGTGGCGACGGCGGCGGCCGCCGTGCCGGGAGCGGCGCCGGTTCGTCCCGGCTGCTGCTCGGCCCCTCGCACGGCGGTGATCATCCGGTTGCGGAGCGTGGAGATGGCCTCGAGCTCGGCCTGGGCCGGCACCGCGTCCAGCGAGACCACCACGTGCGCCACGTCGAGGGCCCGGTCGTAGTACCGGCGGGCGAGCGCGCCCCCGGTCCGCTCGTCGCTGCCCACGAGGATGCTGAACATCTCGGAGTTGGTCCCCAACCACGCGGCCCGACCGGACAGCATCGAGCGCTCCCGCAGGTCGGCGGGCGTGCTGAGCGCCAGGTCGCCGCCGACCGGCCGGTCGGCGAACGCGTCGAGCAGCGACTCGAGCTCGGCGTCGGTGTGGCGGCCGTCGGCGTCGATCATCGCGGTCGCCAGGTGGTAGGCCTCGACGGACACGAGCCGGGTCGCCTCCTCCCTGCCCAGGAAGTCGACTCCCGATGCGGCGGTGAGGAGCGCGTCGGTCACCTCGTCGACGAAGGCGCCCACGACGGCGTCGAGCGGACCGGTTCCCACGGTGGTGGAGGCTACCGGTACCCTTGCCCGGTGACCGCGCCGACCGTCGCCGAGCAGGCCGCCCTGGCCCGAGCGGCCGCCCGTGCGGTGGCCGCGGCCCCCACCGAGCAGAAGGACGCAGCGCTCGCCGCGGCCGCCGACCTGCTCGAGGCGGAGGTCGAGTCGGTCCTGGATGCCAACCGGCTCGACGTGGCGTCGGCCGAGGCCGCCGGCATCGAGCCGGGCCTCGTCGACCGCCTCCGACTGGACGAGCGGAGGGTGGCCGCCATGGCCGGCGGGCTCCGTCAGGTGGTCGGCCTGCCCGACCCGGTCGGCGTGGTGGTGGACAGCTGGGAGCGGCCCAACGGCCTGCGGGTCGCCCGGGTGCGGGTGCCGCTCGGCGTGGTCGCCATCATCTACGAGTCCCGTCCGAACGTGACCTCCGACGCCGCCGGGCTGTGCCTCAAGGCCGGCAACGTGGCGTTCCTGCGGGGCTCGTCGACCGCCATCCACTCCAACACGGCGGTCGCTTCGGTGCTGCGCTCGGCCGTTGCGTCGGTCGGGCTGCCCGAGGACGCCGTGGTCCTGGTGGAGGACACCAGCCGGGAGGCGGCCGTGGAGTTCATGCAGCAGCGGGACTCGGTGGACTGCCTCATCCCCCGGGGCGGTCCGTCCCTCATCCGGACGATCCTCGAGCACGCCACCGTCCCGTACGTGATCGACGGCGCCGGCAACTGCCACGTCTACGTGGACGCCGCGGCCGACCTCGACGTGGCCGAGCGGATCCTCACGAACGCCAAGACCCAGCGGCCGTCGGTGTGCAACGCGGCGGAGTCCCTCGTCGTGCACGCCGCCGTGGCGGGGGAGTTCCTCCCCCGGGTCGACGCGGCGCTGGACGGCGTGGAGCTCGTCGGCGACGCCCGGGCTCGCTCGCTGGTGCCTCGGATGGGGGTGGCCACCGACGAGGACTTCGCCACCGAGTACCTGGACCTGAAGCTGAGCGTCCGGGTGGTCGACACCCTCGACGAGGCCATCGACCACATCGCAGCCACCACCACCGGTCACTCCGAGGCGATCGTGACGACCGACCCGGCCGCCGCCGAGCGGTTCCTCGCCGAGGTCGACGCCGCCGCGGTGCTCTGGAACGCGTCGACGCGCTTCGTCGACGGCGAGGAGTTCGGCTTCGGTGCCGAGATCGGGATCTCCACCCAGAAGCTGCACGCCCGTGGCCCGATGGGTCTCGAGCAGCTGACGACGCTCAAGTTCGTCGTCCGCGGCGACGGCCAGGTGCGTTCCTGAGCCGGATCCGTCGGCGCCGGGCGCAGCCGACGGCCGCACCGACGGCGCGGGTCCGGGAGGATGCTGGGGATGCGGCGGGTCCCGAGGCGCGTCGGTAGGCTCGGACGATGACCGACACCGCCGCCCCCGCCGCCGACCCCCGGTTCGAGTCCGTCGACGCCGTCCGGGAGCGCCTCCGGTCGGTCGACTACCTCTCCGACGAGGGCATCGCCGGCATCGTCTACCTCGCCGACCGGCTCGGGAAGCCGATCCTGGTCGAGGGTCCGGCCGGCACGGGCAAGACCCAGCTCGCCAAGTCCGTGGCCGAGATCACCGACGCCCGCCTGATCCGACTCCAGTGCTACGAGGGACTCGACGAGTCCAAGGCGCTCTACGAGTGGAACTACAAGAAGCAGCTGCTGCGCATCCAGGCCTCCCGCAACGCCGAGGAGCAGTCCGGCTGGGAGGACATCGAGGACGACATCTTCTCGGACGACTTCCTGTTGACCCGGCCGCTGCTCGAGGCGATCCGGGCCGAGGACCCGGTCGTCCTGCTGATCGACGAGGTCGACCGGGTGGAGGTCGAGACCGAGGCGCTGCTGCTCGAGATCCTCTCGGACTACCAGGTGTCGATCCCCGAGCTCGGCACCGTGACGGCTCGACAGATCCCGCTGGTCTTCCTCACGTCGAACAACACCCGTGAGCTCTCCGAGGCGCTCAAGCGCCGGTGTCTCTACCTCCACGTGGACTACCCGGACATGGACCGTGAGCGGGAGATCGTGCTCACCAAGGTGCCGGGCGTGGGCGAGGCGTTGGCCGACGAGATCGCCCGCATCGTCCGGTCGATCCGGCAGCTGGAGCTGAAGAAGGCGCCGTCGGTGTCGGAGACCCTCGACTGGGCGCGCACGCTGGTCCTGCTGGGCGTGGAGCACGTCGACGCCGAGACGGCCACCGGGACGCTCAACATCCTGCTCAAGTACCAGTCCGACATCGCCAAGGCCGCCAAGGAGCTCTCGGGTGACCAGCCCGGGCCCGGCCGGCCCGCCGGCTCGCCGGGGGTCACGGGCAGGTGACCGACGCCCCGGCCACCGCCGAGGGGGTGGACTCCGGTCCGGGCGACGCGCTCGTGGAGCTGCTCGGCGGGTTCGTGGTCGAGCTGCGCCAGGCCGGGATCCCGGTGAGCCTCACCGAGCACCTCGACGCCGCCGATGCCGTCCGGTGCATCCCGCTCGACGACCGTGAGGCGTTCAAGTACGCCCTCGCCGCCACGATGGTGAAGAACCACGCCCACTGGCGGGCGTTCTCCACGGTGTTCGAGGTCTACTTCTCGCTCCGGGGCAGCGAGTACGCCCTCGGCGACGAGGAGCCCGGTGCGCTGCCCGACGACCTCGAGGAGGGCGAGGGCGGACCGACCGGTGAGCGTCCGGCCAACCGGGGCGGCCCCGGCGACGCCCTCACCCCGGAGGAGCTCGCCCAGATGCTCTTCCAGGCGCTGCTGCAGGGCGACGACGCCATGGTGCGGGCCATGGCCCGCCAGGCCGTCCGACGCTTCGCGGGGATGGAACCGGGTCGACCGGTGGGCGGCACGTACTACCTGTACCGGACGCTGCGGAACCTGGACCTCGAGGGGATGCTGGAGCGGCTCGTCGACCAGGCCCGCAGCGACGCACCGGAGGACCTCACCCAGCTCGAGGAACGGCTCCAGCACGACGAGTTCGAGCACCGGATCGACCAGCTCAAGCAGGAGATCGAGGCCGAGATCCGCCGACGGCTGGTCGCCGATCGCGGCGTCGAGGCCATGGCCCGGACGCTGCGCAAGCCGCTCCCCGAGGACATCGACTTCATGCACGCGAGCCGGGAGGAGATGATCTCGCTGCGCAAGGCCCTGCAGCCGCTCGCCCGTCGCCTGGCGGTCCGCCTCGCCCGCAAGCGTCGGCACGGCCGCAAGGGGCCGCTCGACTTCCGGAGCACGGTGCGACACTCGCTGAGCTACGGCGGCGTGCCGGCCGAGCCGAGGTTCCGCTACCCCCGGCCGTCCAAGCCCGAGATCTTCGTGGTCGCCGACATCTCGGGTTCGGTGGCCGCGTTCGCCCGGTTCACCCTGCACCTGGTCCACGCCATCGCGTCGCAGTTCTCCCGGGTGCGGTCGTTCGTGTTCATCGACGGCATCGACGAGGTCACCCGGTTCTTCGAGGGGACCGAGGACATCGTCGAAGCGGTCCACCGGGTCAACACCGAGGCCGACGTGGTCTGGGTCGACGGTCACTCCGACTACGGGCACGCGCTCGAGGTGTTCTGGCAGCGCTGGGGGACGGAGATCGGACCCAAGACCACCGTGATCATCCTCGGTGACGCCCGGAACAACTACCACGCGTCCAACAGCTGGGTGGTCAAGGAGGTGCGGCACCGGGCCCGCCACGTCTACTGGCTCAACCCCGAACCGCGGGCCTACTGGGACACGGGCGACTCGATCGTGGGGGAGTACGGGGTGCACTGCGACGGCACGTTCGAGTGCCGCAACCTCCGCCAGCTCGAACGCTTCGTGGACCACCTCGTCTGAGTCCGTCGTCCCGTTCGTGGCCGGGGGCCGCTCGGTCCCGTCGGCCCGCTAGCGTTCGGGGGGACGCTGGACCCAGGAGGACGTCGTGTCGCTGGTGGATCGGATCGCCGGGAAGGTCGATCGCTACAAGCCCCGCGTGACGGAGTGCATCATCTTCGCCCGTCCGCTCCCGCTCATCGCCGACGAGAAGCCGCCGGCCGGTGACGAGTTCGCGTTCCGGGCGGTGTTCGATCCGTTCGACCCGTACCTGGCCCAGATCGAGTCCCCGGAGCGGCTCGAGCTCATGCGGCCGTTCTTCGCCCAGGGTGGGTTCGTGGCGCTGGCCGTCCACGTGCCGACCGACACGACCGTGTCGAAGATGTGGATGCTCACCTACTCGCCCCAGCCCGGTGACGCGCAACGGGGGCTGCTGCCCATCCGACTGGCCAAGGACGAGTGCTTCATCCTGGACATCTGGACCCACCCGGACTTCCGGCGGCAGGCGGTCGCCTTCACGGTCGCCTACGAGCTGGGGGCGATCATGGACGAGTTCTACCCGCACAAGCGGTGGGTCTACGGCTACGCCCACAAGGACAACGAGGCGTCACGCGGGCTGATGGAGGCCCTCTACGGCATGTGGCCCGTCCAGGAGATCAAGGAGGTCGAGGTCGGCCCGTTCTGGGTGACGATGGTCCCCGGTTCCGACAGCCCGAGGTTCGGCCCGTTCTCCAAGCGGGGACGGCACTCCGGTGACGGCTTCCAGATGCCGGGCCGCCCCCGCTCGGGTGACCTCTACCGTGACTACCACCACCCCGACGGGTTCGCGAAGGCCCCGATGGACGCCGTGGTCTCCGACGACTGGTTCTGGACCGGCCCGGAGTGGTTCGACAACGACCACCCCACGGGGCCCGACGGACGTCCGGCCACCCCGGAGACCCTGCCCCGGGTGCTCGACGGGGACGAGCCCTGAGCGGCGCCACCCCGGACGTCGACGCGCTGGTCGGACGTCTCGGGCTCGAGCCGCACCCCGAGGGCGGTTGGTACCGACGCACCTGGGTCCACCCGGACCCCGCCGGTGTCCACCACGCCGGCTCGACCGACCGGGCCGCCGGCTCGGCGATCCTCTACCTGCAGGCCGCCGGCTCCGCCTCGCGGTGGCACCGGGTCGACGCCGCCGAGGTCTGGATCCACGGCGGCGGCGGTCCGCTCGTGCTCGAGACGTGGCTCGAGGGTGACCCGGAGGTGGCCCGCCACCCGCTCGGAGGTCCCACCGACGCAGCGGCCGTTCCGCAGCACGTGGTGCCCGCCGGGGTGTGGCAGCGCGCCGTCGGCGGAGCGGACTGGACCCTGGTCACCTGCGTGGTCGTGCCGGAGTTCCGGCCCGAGGGCTTCGAGCTCGCCGAGGACGACTGGTCCCCGCCGGTCGACTGACCCGGGGTCAGTCCAGGTGCAGCCCGCACTCCGTCTTCTCGGAGCCGGACCAGCGCCCCGATCGGGGGTCGTCGCCGTCGGCGACGGGGTGGGTGCAGGGCATGCAGCCGATCGACGGGTAGCCCCGGAGCGTCAGCGGGTTCACGATCACGTCGTGCTCGGCCACGTAGGCCGCCACCCGCTCGGCGCTCCAGTTGGCGATCGGGTTCACCTTGACCAGCCCCCGCAGGTCGCGGCTCACGATCGGGGTGCCGGCCCGGGACGGGGCCTCGTCGCGCCGCAGGCCGGACATCCACGCCGCCTTGCCGGCGAGCGCCCGGTCGAGCTGTCCGACCTTGACCGCCGAGCAGCAGTTCTCCGGGTCGGCCTCCCACAGCGCCTCGTCGTGCGGCGCCACCGTCATGATCCGCAGGTTCAGTCCGTAGTGCCTGCGCACCGACTCGACCGTCTCCAGCGTCTCGGGGAAGTGGTAGCCGGTGTCGATGAACACCACCTCGATGGCCGGGGCGACCCGCACGGCCAGGTCCACCAGGACGGCGTCGGTCATGGACGCGGTGAGCGACAGGAGCGGTCCGAACGCGCCGACGGCCCAGTCGATGATCTCGGGCGCGTCCGCCGACTCGAATTCCGCCGACAGCTCCCGCAGCTGCGCGTCGGTGAACGAGGCCGGGGTGAAGGGCCCGGGTGCCGGGTCGTGGCCCGGGGACTCGCTGGCCACGTCGAGTCGGACCGACATCAGACCGCGCACTCCGAGTCGCCCACGGAGGCCTCGTAGGGGCCGGTCTCGTCGTAGTCCACGTAGTACTCCGGGTGCTCCTCCGGGTCGGGGAACTCGTCGAGGTCGGCCAGCAGCCCGGCGGCCGCGGCGACGCCACCGGTGCGCTCCAGGTAGGACCGGAAGTCCTCGCCGATCAGACGCTCGTCCCGGTAGGCCGCCACCAGCCGGACCACGGCCTCGGGGACGGCCTTGGCCGGCAGGCGCAGCGCCTTCTGGCCGAAGTGCACCTGCTCCTGGCCGACGTACCCGCCGAGCAGCAGCTGGTAGCCGGGGGCGCTGCGACCGCGGGCCCGCCGCTCGGCGCCGAAGAAGCCGATGTCGGCGATGTGGTGCTGGCCGCAGGAGTTGGTGCAGCCCGAGATGTTGGTCCGGATCCCGTCCACCTCGGCCAGACCGGCGGCCTCGAGCGCCTCGCCGATGGCCGAGGCGAGTCCACGGGACTGGGTGACGGCGAGGTTGCAGGTGTCGGCGCCCGGGCACGCCACCACGTCCCGGGCCAGCTCGGCGCCGGGCTGCGCCATGCCGATGGCGTCGAGCCGCTCGAACAGCCCGTGCAGGTCCCGCTCGGCGAGTCCCCGCAGCACGAAGTTCTGGCGGTTGGTGATCCGGATCTCGACGTCGAGGTCGCGAGCGACGGCGGCGAGCCCCCGGAACTGCTCGGCCGTCACGTCGCCGAGTCGCGACCACGCCAGGGCGGACACGGTCCCCCTGGCGACGCCTCGCACCACGTTGGCCTGTTCCCAGCGGGCGTAGGCCGTGCTGCCCGTCAGGGTCACCGGCACGCCCTGACCGAGGGCGGTGACGGGTCCGGTCCCGGCGCCGGCCGGTGCGTCGCCGAGCTCGGCGACCTCGGTGGGCACCCCGCCCGGCCACGACGACGACGCCAGCAGGAACCGCCGCGAGGTGAGGATCCGTCGCTGGAGCTCCTCGAATCCGAGCGTGTCGACGAGCCACTTCATCCGGGCCCGGAGCTTGTTGTCCCGGTTGCCGGCCTGCTCGAACACGCGGACGCACGCCTCCAGGGTGGGGAGGAGCTCGTCACGGGTGGTGAACTCCTCGAGCGCCAGGGCCGGGTGTGGGTTGGCGCCCAACCCGCCGGCGACGAAGACCCGGAATCCCGGCTCGGTGGTGCCGTCCTCCAGGGTCCGGGTGACGGCGACGACGCCGACGTCGTTGAACATCGCCTGACCGCAGTCGGTGACGCACCCCGAGAAGTTGATCTTGAACTTCCGGGGGAGCCGCTGGGAGATCGGGTTGCGCAGGAAGTGGCGGAAGGTGGCCTCGGCCCACGGCTGGATGTCGAGCACCTCGTGGGGGCAGGCGCCGGCGAGGTGGCAGCCCATCACGTTGCGGACCGTGTCCGAGCAGGCCTCCCGGGTGGTCATGTCGACCGTGGCGAGCTCCCAGAGGACGTCGGGCACCTGCTCGAGCTGCACGAAGTGGAACTGGACGTTCTGCCGGGTGGTCAGGTGGCCCCAGCCCCGGCTGTAGCGCTCGGAGATGTCAGCGAGCTTCTCGAGCTGGTGGGGGAGGATCGAGCCGTAGGGCGCCTTGATCCGGATCATCTGGTTGTGTCCGCCCTGTCGCTGGCCGTAGACCCCGTTGGCCAGGCGGAACACCTTGAACACGTCCTCGTCGAGCTCGCCGGCGAGGTACCGGGCGAGCTGCGTCTCGAACTTCTGGATGTCGGCGACCATCTCCGGGTCGAGCAGGACCCCGTCGAGCGAGGGTCGTCCGTCGGTGTCGAACTCGATCGTGGTCACTGGGCCTCCGTCGGCTCGTGGCGTCCGAGGATTCTCCCAAACCTGACCGACTAGATCAAGAATCGGTCGGGGCGAGTGCGTCGTCCAGCACGCTCCAGGCCAGCGGGAACCACGGGGTGAACCGGGTCGGGTCGTCGTCGAACTCCGCCCGGAGGTCCTCCGGTCGCACCCAGCGCCAGTCGCCGACCTCGGCCGGGTCGGGCTCCGGGTCCACGTCGGACCGGCCCAGCACCACGTGGTCCCACTCGTGCTCCACCAGTCCGGAGTCCTCGTCGCGGGCCCGGTACTCGAACGCGCCGACCTCTCGCAGCGACGACGGGTCGAGGTCGATGCCCAGTTCCTCGCGGACCCGCCGCACGGCGGCGTCGACGATCGGCTCGCCGGGCCGGGGGTGGCTGCAACAGGAGTTGGTCCACAGGTCGCGGAAGTGGTGCTTCGCCGAGGCGCGGCGGTGCACGAGCATCGCCCCGTCGGAACGGAGCAGGAACACGCTGAAGGCCCGGTGGAGCAGCCCCTCGCCCCGGTGCGCCTCGAGCTTCTCGGCCACGCCGACCGTCCGGCCGGAACCGTCGAGCAGCTCGACCTCCTCCACGCCGACGCTCACCCGCGGACCCGGTCCTCGACGGACGGTGCGGGCCGGTCCCCGGTGGTCCCGGCCTCCGGCTCCTGGCGTACCCAGAGTGCGAGTGCCAGCGTCATCAGCGCGAACCCGAACCCCCAGTCCTCCACGGGGGAGTCCCAGAAGATCCGGACTCCGGAGAAGACCTCGGGGTTGTAGATCACGATCACCGAGCTCAGCTTGGTCAGCCAACCGTCGACCGGGATCTGGAACGCACAGCAGATCCCCACGGCGATCCAGTAGGCGGATCGGCGGAAGATGCCGGAGCGGATCCAGAGCAGCTCGGCGGCGACGACGGCGACCACGGCGAGCAGCGTGAGGACGGTGTACCAGGGCATCAGACGAGCTCCTCGGTCGAACGGGGATCGGCGGCGGCGGTCACCGGGGCGGACAGGAACCGGCCCAGCACCCCGGAGCGCAGTGCCCCGACCCAGCCGAGGCGCTGGACCTGTCGGACCGCCTCGAAGCTCAGCAGCGCGCACAGGGGGATCACCACGAAGAACGTGAGCTCCTCGACGGGGATGTTCCCCACCTTCCAGCCGGTGGTGTAGGTGGGGGAGAACGTCCAGTGACCCAACCGGATGGCGGCCACGTCCCAGGCCACGAAGGCGGCGAACGTCGGCACCATGGTCCGCAGCAGGCGCCGAGGTCGACGGTAGACCCGCGCGCCGAGCACGAACTCGAGCGGGAGCGTGACGGCCACGCACAGGGCCATGACGATCAGGTACTGGAACTGGTCGAGCCGCACCCGCTCACCCCCGTCGGCGGTCGGCGAGCCTCCGGACCGACCCGCCACCGAGGTGACGGGCGGCCACGGTCAGCTTCCGCGAGGAACTGACCCGGGCCCGCTTCGTGAACACGTCGTAGCCGTTGGCGACCACCTGGTCGAGGATCTCCGAGTAGAGGATCCTCGCGGTGCGGATGGCCACCGCCGACTCCGGCGGCAGCATCGAGACGCCCACGTCGGCGGACCGGTACAACTCGTCGCAGCGGTCCACCTGGAAACGGATCGCGGCGATCCACTCCGGGGTCACGCGACGCTCCCAGGGGTCGGCACCGAACCGCTCGAGGTCCTCGAGCGGCAGGTACACCCGACCCCGCTCCAGGTCCTCGCCGACGTCACGGATGAAGTTGGTGAGCTGGAACGCGTTGCCCAGGTCCATGGCGTGGGGGCGGGTGGCGTCGACGTCCTCGGGTCCCAGGATCGGGAGCATCATCTCCCCGATGACGGCGGCCGAACCGTCCATGTAGGCCAGCAGGTCGTCCCACGTCCGGTAGTGGTCGACGGTCAGGTCCATGGTCATCGACCGCAGGAACCGCTCGAAGTACGAGGCGTCGAGGTCGAACGCCCGGACGGTGTGGACGACCGCCTTGAGGACCGGGTCGTTCGAGTCGCCTGCCTCCAGGTCCCGGAAGAACCGGTCCCCGAAGCTCGCCAGCGCCTCGGCACGAACGTCCACGGGCACCGGGCCCAGGTCGTCGACGATGTCGTCGGCGTACCGGCAGAACCCGTAGAGCGCGTGCACGTGGTGCCGCACCACCCGGGGGAGGACCTGCGCAGCCCAGTAGTAGGTGGTGCCGTAGGCCTTGTTGAGCTCCCGGCAACGCTCGTAGCTCTCCTGCAGCGACACGGTCGAGCGGGGGGTGCCGATCCGCTCGCGACGTGAGCGTCCGGTCGTGGGGGTCGCGGTCGCGGTCACCCGATCCTCCTCGAGGTGCGGGCCATGCGGTCCACCCGGGCTGCGGCGAGCTTGCCGGAGATCAGCACCATCGGGATCCCCACCCCGGGGATGGTGCCGGAGCCGACGAACACCACGCCGGGGTGGCGGCGGTCCTCGAGGTGGGGTCGGAAGGGGCCGGTCTGGAAGAACCGGTGGGCCAGCGCGAACGGGGTGCCGCGTTCCATGCCCTGCGCCTGCCAGTCCAGCGGGTCGGTGAGGTGTTCGACCTCGACGTCGGACGGGTACCCGAGCTCGACCACCCTGCGGGCCAGCTGGTCCCGGATGACGTCCCGCTCCCGGTGCCAGTCGATCCGGCCGTCGAGGTTCGGGACCGG
>CAIQNH010000094.1 GCA_903873135.1 uncultured Actinomycetes bacterium | reverse complement strand
GCCACGCCGGCTCGCACCTCGTCCGGGTCGCCGAGTCCGAGCACGTGCACCTCGACCGCCGGCGGGTCCGCACGCACGTCGAGGGTGAGCGTGCCGGGGGTGAGGGTGATCGCGTCGGCCACCACGGTGGCGACGAGCGGGTCCGGCTGGGTGAGCGGGCAGGTCACCACGCCGGTGCGGAGTCGCCCGGGTGTGGGCCGGAGGACCGCGACGGCGACGGTCCACGAGGACCGGACGAGCAGCCCGAGGAAGGTCACCGCGAACCGGGCGAGTGCGACCGGGCGGACACGGTGGCTCCGTACCGGAGGGCGCAACAGCGCGAGCGTGAGCGGGACGACCACCACGCCGGAGAGCAGGTTCGCCCAGCTGAGCTGACCCCAGAGCGCGAACCAGAGGCCGAGCAGGAGCGCGGCCTGCAGCGACCTCCCCAGCACGGGGTGTCGGGACGGTCCGTCGGTCGACCGGGAACGGGCCTCGGAGGGTTCGTTCACGGTGCACCTCCTCCGGACGGCGTGGCCGCGACGGGTTCGAGGTCGGCAGCGGTGCGCTCGGCGAAGCCGTAGATGGGTCCGGCGAACAGGGCGACCGCCAGCGTGAGCGCCACCACGAACCAGGTGACCGCCGCCATGAGCGGGTGGTGCCGCAGCACGCCGTCGCGGTCGGTGTCGGGTGCCGCACCCCAGAACGCCCCGGTCCAGATCTTCATCATCGACACGAGCGTGAGGATCGACACCACCAGCGCCACGGCGACGATCCACCACTCGCCCTGATCGAGACCGACGGTCACCACGCCGAGTTTGCCGATGAAGCCCGAGAACGGCGGTAGTCCGGCCAGGCTGAGCGCAGGGACCAGGAAGAGCACGGCCAGCAGACCGGACCGGCGGGCCAGGCCGCTCAGGCGGTCCAGCGCGCTGGTGCCCTCGTCCTGCTCGACGATCCCGTCGACGAGGAACAGCGACGTCTTCACCGGGATGTGGTGGACCACGTAGAACACCACGGCTGCCACAGCGGCGACGCCACCGAGCGCGATGCCGGCGATCATGTAGCCGATCTGGCTGACGATGTGGAAGCTCAGGATCCGCTTCACGTCGGCCTGTGCGATCGCACCGACCACGCCCACGACCATGGTCGCCGCCGCCACCACGAGCAGCAGGGTCCGGTTGGAGTCGGGGAACCACTGGGTCTGGGTCCGCAGGATCGCGTAGACGCCCACCTTGGTCAGCAGGCCGGCGAACACGGCGCTGACCGGGCTGGGTGCTGCCGGGTAGCTGTCGGGGAGCCACGAGAAGAGCGGGAACACCGCCGCCTTGAGGCCGAACGCGACGAGCAGCAGGAGGCTCAACCCGAGCGCCACGCCGTCGGGGAGCGCGGCCAGGCGCTCCGGGAGCTCGGCCATGGACAGGGTGCCGGTCGTCGCGAACACGAGCGCCACGCCGGTGACCAGGACGAGCGACTCGACCACGTTGAGGACCACGTAGGTGGTCCCGGAGCGGATCTGGTCGTCGCTGCCCTCCAGGGTCAGCAGCACGTAGCTGGCCATGAGGAGGATCTCGAAGCAGACGAACAGGTTGAACAGGTCGCCGGCCAGGAACGCACCGCTCACCCCGGCGATCAGCGCCAGGTAGGCCGGCGCGTACCACGGCGACTGCTCGTCACGGCTGCCCTGTCCGATCGCGTAGACGAGCACGGCCAGCATCATCACGTTGCCGATCACGAGCATGAGCGCGCCCAGCCGGTCGGCGACGAACGTGATCGAGATGGCGTCCGGCCAGCCGCCCATGGACGTGGTGACCGGACCGACCGTGTCCACGTGCACCAGCAGGGCGATCGACGCCACGGTCACGCCGACGGCGACCACGAGCGCCACCGACCGCTGGAGGGTCCTCGACCGCGCGGCCACGAAGCACAGCGCCGTCCCGGCCAGTGGCGCCGCGACGAACAGGGCCAGCCCGCCGGTCACGTCTCCTCCCCGAAGTCCTCGGCCACGTCGGGTTCGGCGGCGATGCGTCGGTCGCTGAGGTCGTCCTCGACCACGTCGTTGCCGTCGATCGTCCACGACCGGTAGGCCATGGACAGCAGGAAGGCCACGATCGCCAGGCCGATCACGATGGCGGTGAGGACCAGGGCCTGCGGAACCGGGTCGGTCAGGTCCGTGGCGCCCTCCCCGAGGATCGGTGCGTCCCCCGGCACGCTCCCCGAGGTGAGGATCAGCAGGTTCACCCCGTTGCCGAGCAGGCCGACCCCCAGGATGATCCGGGTCAGCGACCGGTGCAGCACCAGGAAGGTGCCGACCGAGAACAGCACGGCGATCAGGGCGGCCTGGGCGAGGCTCACCGGTCGTCCCCCTCGGCGTCCGCGGCGCCGACCTCACCCCGTCGCGCCTCGTCGTCGGCCTCGGCGAGCGCCACCAGGATCGCTGCGACGACACCGGTCACCAGCACGAACACGCCCAGGTCGAACAGCGCCGAGGAGACCACCTTCACGGGGCCGACGAGCGGCAGGTCGAGCTTCCAGATGGCGGACTCGAGGAACGACGCACCGAACAGCAGGGGCACGGCGCCGGTGGCCAGTGCCAGCAGGAGCCCGCACCCGATCACCACGATCGGGTCCACCGGGAGCCGGCGGACGGCGTCGGTGCCGTCGGTCAGGTAGCGCAGGACCAGCACGATCCCCACGATCAGGCCGCCGGCGAAACCGCCACCCGGGGCGTTGTGGCCCCGGAACGTCACGAACACGGCCACGAGCAGGAGCACCGGGGTGAGCCCGGACACCGTCAGCGACAGGATCGTCGAGCGGGTCGTCGCGGGTCGGGCGCTCAACGCCACACCTCCGGTGCCCGACCCGACAGGTCCTCGACGTCGGCCCCGTCGAGGAGTTGCTTGCGCCGCTGCTCCCGGCGGGCGGCCGCCACCAGGTTCACCACGCCGCCACCGGCGATGGCGAGCACGGTGATCTCGCCGAGCGTGTCGAACCCTCGGAAGTCCACGATGATCACGTTGACCACGTTGCGGCCGCCGGCCTCGGGCTCGGAGCGCGCCACGTACTCCTCGGCGACCGACGGCTCGGTGCGGGCGGTGGACGCCTGCAGCGCGAACCCGGCGACGGTCAGGCCGACCACGAGCGACACGGCGATGCGCACCCCGAGTGGGGCCCAGTCCGGAGCGCCCGAGAACCGCTGCGGGAGCCGGGCCAGCACCAGGAGGAACACGGCGATCGTGACGGTCTCGACCAGGAACTGGGTGACGGCCAGGTCGGGCGCGCCCTGCAGCAGGAACACGAGCGCGAGCAGGTAGCCGCTGCCGCCGAGCGCCAGCGCTGCGCCGAACCGCTGACGGGCGAGCACCACGGCGACCGCCCCGAGCGCCGTCGCCGCGCAGGCGACCAGCTCCAGTGGTGAGTTGGCGAGCGGGACCGTCGCCCAGTCGAACCAGTCACGACTCACGACCATCGCCGTGCCCGAGGCTGCGGCGACGGTGAGCAGGACGATGCCCAGGTAGAGCGGGAGGGACCCGCTCTGCGTGACGCCGGTGACCCGCCGCGACCCGACGAGCAGCGCCTCGTAGGCGCGGTCGTAGCCGACGGTCGACAGGCTGCGCGGCGCGTCGGTGGTCGCCGTGGCCGAGCGGGTGGCCCACCAGAGCGCCGTGCCCCCCGCCAGCGCGAGTGCCGAGAGTCCGAGCGCCGGGGTGAACCCGTGCCACAGGTACAGCGCACCGTCCGAGGACGCGGGGTCCAGCGAGGCGGCCACCCGGGCGAGCCACGCGCCGACCGGTCCGGCGGCGAGTCCACCGACGAGTCCGAGCACGGCGAGCACGGCCGGTGGCACGACGAGCAGGACCCCGGGCCGGTGGTCGTGGCCCCCGGCGTGGTCGGTGGCCGGGTCGTGCGGGGCGTCGCCGAGGAGACCGACGGTGAGCCGCACGGTGTAGGCGACGGTCAGGACGGAGCCGAGCACCACGCCCACGAGCGCCAGCGCGCCCGGCCAGCCGGTGCCACCCTCGAGCAGGCCCTCGAGCGCGCCCTCCTTGGTCACGAATCCGAGCGTCGGTGGCACGGCAGCCATGGACGCAGCGGCCAGCACGATCCCCGTGGCCAGCACGGCGGACCTGCGGACGCCGCGCACCCGTCGCAGGTCACGGGTGCCGGTGGCGTGGTCCACGGCCCCGACGGCCAGGAACCACGACGCCTTGAACAGGGCGTGCGCCAGCAGCACCGCCACTCCGGCGTAGGTGGTGGCGGGGGTCCCGAGTCCGACCAGGATCGTGATGAGTCCGAGCTGGCTGACGGTGCCGTGGGCGAGGGCGAGCTTGGCGTCCTGCTGGCGGAGCGACCGGAATCCGCCGAGCAGCACCGAGCCCACGCCGCACACCACGACGATCGGCCGCCACGCCCCCACGTCGGCGAAGGTCGGGGCGAGCCGGGCGACCACGACGATGCCCGCCTTCACCATGGTGGCGGAGTGCAGGTACGCGCTCACGGGCGTGGGGGCCGCCATGGCGCCGGGGAGCCAGAACTGGAACGGGAACTGCGCCGACTTGGTGGCGGTCCCGACGAGCACCAGCACCAGTGCCACGGGCACCACGCCACCGGTCGGGTCGGCGGTGACGAGCCCCGACAGGGTCGTCGTCCCACCGGCGAGCCCGAGCAGGATCAGCCCGGCGAGCAGCGAGAGTCCGCCGGCACCGGTCACGAGCAGGGCCCGCAGCGCCGCCGCCCGGGCGGTCGCCGACCGGTCGTCGGTGCCGATGAGCAGGAACGACGCCACCGAGGTCAGCTCCCAGAACACGAACAGGGTGAGGAGCCCGTCGGCCCAGACCAGCCCGAGCATGGCCGCGGCGAAGCACCCGAGGAGGCCGGCGACGCGCGCCCGGTCGGTCGTGGCCGGGAAGTAGCCGACCGAGAAGATCGACACGAGGGCACCGATGCCCGTGACGAGCAGTCCCATCAGGAGCCCGAACCCGTCGACGCGCAGGTCGACCGACAGTCCGAGCGCCGGGACCCACTCGAACGAGGCCACCAGCGGGGTGCCGTCGAGGACGCCGGGGGCGACCGAGACCAGCCACACGAACCCCACGGCGTGCGGCAGGACCGAGACGGGGAACGCCCAGCTGTCGGAGCGACGGTGGCCGACCAGACACACGACCGCCACGACGGCGTAGGTGAGCAGGACGATCAGCATGACGTTCGGTCGGGGTGGTGGGTCGCGGGGCGCTCCACTGCGGTCGTCGGGACGCTACCCGCCCCGTGTTCGGGGCCGTTCCGGTGGTGTGAACCCTCGGTGAACACCACGCCGGCGGCTCCCAGCGGGCTCAGCGCTGGTGCTTGGCCAACTCGGTGCGGGCCACCTGCCGCCGGTGGACCTCGTCAGGTCCGTCGGCGAACCGGAGGGTCCGCAGCCCGGCGTACATGCGGGCGAGCGGGAAGTCGTCGCTCACGCCGCCGCCGCCGTGGGCCTGGATCGCCCGGTCCACCACCCTCAGCGCCGTGTTGGGGGCGACGACCTTGATGGCGGAGATCTCGATCGCCGCACCCTTCGCGCCGACCGTGTCCATGAGGTGGGCGGCCTTGAGCGTCAGCAGCCGGGCCTGCTCGATCTCGATCCGGGAGTCGGCGATCCACTCCCTGATCACGCCCTGCTCGGCGAGCGGTCGACCGAAGGCCACACGGTCGAGCACCCGCGTGCACATGAGGTCCAGGGCCCGCTCGGCCACCCCGATGCAGCGCATGCAGTGGTGGATGCGTCCGGGCCCGAGCCGCGCCTGGGCGATGGCGAACCCCGACCCCTCCTCGCCGATCAGGTTGGCCGCCGGAACCCGCACGTCGGTGAACCGCAGCTCGCAGTGGCCCTCGCGGTCCTGGTACCCGAACACCGGCAGGTCCCGGACCCGCTCCAGTCCGGGGGTGTCCATCGGCACCAGGATCATGGACTGCTGCAGGTGCCGAGGGGCGTCCGGGTCGGTCTTGCCCATGACGATGAGGATCCGGCACCGGTCCGACGCCGCCCCGGAGATCCACCACTTCCGGCCGTTCAGCACGTAGTCGTCGCCGTCCCGCTCGATCCGCAGCGAGATGTTGGTGGCGTCCGACGACGCCACGTCGGGTTCGGTCATGGCGAAGGCGGAGCGGATCTCACCCTCGAGGAGCGGCACCAGCCACTGGTCCTGCTGCTCCGGCGTGCCGAACAGGGCGAGCACCTCCATGTTGCCGGTGTCGGGCGCCGAGCAGTTGATCGCCTCCGGGGCGATCGCCCCGGACCGCCCGGTGAGCTCGGCGAGGTGGGCGTAGTCCAGGTTGGTCAACGGGTCCGGGGTCCACTCCGTCCGGTGGGGGAGGAACAGGTTCCACAGCCCCTGGCGACGGGCCTCGGCCTTCAGGTCCTCGATCACCTGCGGGTGGCCGTGGTCGCCGAGCTCGGCCATCTGGGCCTCGTAGACGGGCTCGGCGGGGTGGACGTACTCGTCGAGGAACACGCTGAGCCGCTCGTGGAGTTCTCGTCCTCGGGGGGTCATGCCCAGATCCATGCGGTCCTCCGGCGCCGGTGTGGCAGCACGGTACCCGCTGGGCGGCCGGTCGACCGCAGGCGGACGGCCCGACCCGGTCCGGGGCGGCGGACGCGCCGCGTCCCCTGCGCACCACGGAGGGTCACGGCTAGGGTGCGTCCGTGACGGGGGAGTGCGTCGACGGCCTCGAGGTGGCGGTGCGGGCGGCCGTGGCGCGGTTCGTCGCCGAGATCCGTCTCCACGACCGGGCGACCGGTGCCCACGTCGACTCGATCGGCGCCGTCGCCGGCGTGGTCGCTCGAGGGCTCGCCGAGGACGGTCGGATCGACGACTGGACGGCCGCGTGGATCGAACGTGTGGCACCGCTCCACGACGTGGGCAAGCTCGACGTCCCGGCGTCGGTGCTCGAGAAGCCCACGGGTCTCGACGCCGACGAGTGGGCCATCGTCCGCAGGCACCCGACCGCTGGCCGGGATCGGGTCACCGGCATCCTCGACCGGGTCGTGGCGGACCTGACGACGCCGGCGGCCACCGACTCCACCGACCAGATCGCTCTGGTGATCGACCTCACCGCCTCCGTGGTCGAGCTGCACCACGAGACGCTCGACGGTCGGGGGTACCCCCACGGCCTCACCGACGCCGAGATCCCGGTCGGAGCGAGGGTCGTGGCGGTGGCCGACGTCTACGACGCCCTCACGGCCGTCCGCCCCTACAAGGACCCCTGGAGCGCCCAGCAGGCCGTCGGCGAGCTGTCCCGGATGGTCGACGACGGCCGGCTCGACGGCGACTGCGTGGCTGTCCTGGCCCGCTCGACCGAGGAGTTGGACGACCTCGTCGGCCGGGCCCCCCGTGGGGGGCCCGACGCCCCGGCCCGGCGGTAGGTGTTTGACAGCCCCCGGTTCCGTCCTCTTTCGTAGATCGGCGTGAGCAAGCCCCTCGTCATCGTCGAGTCGCCGGCCAAGGCCCGGACGATCTCCCGCTTCCTGGGCGATGGCTACGTGGTCGAGTCGTCGATCGGGCACATTCGGGACCTGCCCTCGGGGATGCCCGAGATGCCCAAGAACCTGCGGGACCGCAAGTGGCCGATCGTCGGGGTCGACGTGGACAACCACTTCAAGCCCGTCTACATCGTCTCGCCCAACAAGAAGGACCACGTCCGCGAACTGAAGGCCCTGGTCGCCGACGCCGACGAGCTCTACCTCGCGACGGACGAGGACCGTGAGGGTGAGGCCATCGCGTGGCACCTGCTCGAGGTGCTCAACCCACAGGTCCCGGTCCGCCGGATGGTGTTCCACGAGATCACCCCCGAGGCCATCGAGCACGCCATCGCCAACCCGCGTGAACTCGACCGACGGCTCGTCGACGCCCAGGAGGGTCGTCGGATCCTGGACCGCATCTACGGCTACTCCCTGTCCCCCGTGCTGTGGCGTCGGGTCGACGGCGCCCGGTCGGCCGGCCGGGTGCAGTCCGTCGCCACCCGGATCGTGGTCGAGCGGGAGCGTGAGCGGATGCGGTTCCGCTCGGCGACCTGGTGGGACCTGCGGGCCACGTTCCACCACGCCACGGCCACGCGTGACCAGACCCCGTTCCCGGCGACCCTCGTCGAGCTCGACGGCGCCCGTCTGGCGACGGGCCGTGACTTCGACCAGTCCGCCGCCCTGGTGGGTGACGGCGTCGTGCTCCTCGACGCCGCGGCGGCCGAGTCGCTCCGGGCCGCCCTGACGGACCGCCCGGTCTCGGTGGCCTCGGTGGAGCGCAAGCCCTACTCCAACCGTCCGCGACCGCCCTTCATGACGTCCACGCTCCAGCAGGAGGCGGGTCGCAAGCTCCGCATGTCCTCCTCGGTGTGCATGTCGACCGCCCAGCGGCTGTACGAGAACGGCTTCATCACCTACATGCGGACCGACTCGACCACGCTGTCCGAGACGGCGGTCGACGCGGCCCGGGCGCAGATCCGGGAGCTCTACGGCGACGCGTACCTGCCCGACGCACCCCGCCGGTACGCCAGCAAGTCCAAGAACGCCCAGGAGGCCCACGAGGCCATCCGTCCCGCCGGTGACCGGTTCCGCACCCCGGACGAGGTCCGGTCCCAGCTGCAGTCGGGCGAGTTCGCCCTCTACGAGTTGATCTGGGCCCGGACGGTGGCCAGCCAGATGACCGACTCCCGCGGGGAGTCCGTCCAGGTGCGGCTGCAGGCGAGCACCGACGACGGCCGGGTGGCCACCTTCGCCGCCTCGGGCCGCACGATCACGTTCCCCGGCTACCTGCGCGCCTACGTCGAGGGGTCGGACGACCCGGACGCCGCGCTCGACGACCGGGAGACGGTGCTGCCCGACATGGACGAGGGTGACGGGATGGTCGTCGACGAGCTCGACGCCGTGGACCACCAGACCCAGCCCCCGGCCCGGTTCACCGAGGCCTCGCTGGTCAAGCGGCTCGAGGAGCTGGGCGTCGGTCGACCCTCCACCTACGCGTCGATCATCTCGGTGATCCTCGACCGGGGGTACGTCTGGAAGCAGGGTTCGGCACTGGTGCCGAGCTGGATCGCGTTCGCCGTCGTGAACCTGCTGGAGCGGTACTTCCCGCACCTCGTCGACTACGAGTTCACGGCTCGCATGGAGGAGGACCTCGACGAGATCGCCTCCGGGGTCGAGGACCTCGAGCCGTGGTTGCAGCGCTTCTACTTCGGGTCCGCCGGTGCCGCCCCGGACAGCTCCGACGCCGGTCTGCGGACGATGGTCGACGGACGCATCGAGGAGATCGACGCCCGCGAGATCAACTCCATCCCGATCGGGGCCGACAGCGACGGCGTCCCCATCGTGGTGCGGGTGGGACGGTACGGCCCGTACGTCCAGCGGGGCGACGGCGACGACGTCGAGCGGGCGTCGATCCCCGACGACGTGCCGCCCGACGAGCTCACGCCGGAACGGGCTGTCGAGCTGCTCGAGGCCCCCTCGGGCGACCGGGACCTGGGGGAGCACCCCGAGACCGGCCTGCTGGTCCGGCTGCGCAACGGGCGGTACGGGCCCTACGTGCAGGAGGGTGAGTTCGACGACGCCTCGGGCACCAAGCCCCGCACGGCCTCGTTGTTCCAGAACATGGACCCGGCGACGGTGACGCTCGACGACGTGCTGCCCCTGCTCGCCCTGCCCCGCGAGGTGGGGGCGGACCCGGCGGACGGTGTGGTCATCACCACGCAGAACGGGCGCTACGGCCCCTACCTGAAGAAGGGGACCGACTCGCGGTCGCTCGAGACGGAGGAGCAGATCCTCACGCTCACCCTCGACGAGGCGTTGCGCATCCTGGCCGAGCCCAAGCGTCGCCGGGGTCAACGGGCAGCCGCCCCGCTCAAGGAGCTCGGCGCCGATCCGGACACCGAGAAGCCGATCGTGGTCAAGGACGGTCGCTTCGGCCCGTACGTGACCGACGGCGAGACCAACGCGAGCCTCCGCAAGGACGACTCGGTGGAGACCATCGACCTCGAACGTGCGCTCGACCTGCTGGCCGCGCGGCGGGCCGCCGGGCCGAGCAAGCGGAAGAAGAAG
>CAIQNH010000093.1 GCA_903873135.1 uncultured Actinomycetes bacterium | reverse complement strand
GGGCCGTAGGCGATCCGCTCACCCGGCACGAACTGGGCCGAGGCGACCCCCGGCGGGGTGGCCCCACCCGAGTGGACCGTCAACCAGCCCTTGGCGGTGGCGTCGAGGACGGTGACGTTGAGGGCCACCGAGACCGACACCGGCGAGGGCGACGAGCACGGCGAGCGCGGTCTGGACGAGCCGGACGGCGATCGGTCGGCGCACGGGGGTGGCGGGGTTGGTGGTCACTGGACTCCCTCCAGGTTCAGCGGGACCCGTCGTCCCGTCGAACTGCAGGAGTCGCCGACCCGGCCGTCTGACACCCTTTTCAGGAGGAGACTGGCTCCAGGAGGCGGCCGGGTCGGGCGGACCTCAGTCCACGAGCGCCGCCACGGCGGCCCCGAACACCTCGGTGTGGAGGTCCACGTCCCCGTCGGTGTGGGCCGGGCAGAACAGGGCCATGTTGTGGAACGGGGTCAGGAGGATGCCCCGGTTGAGGCACCACAGGTGGAGGAACGCGTCGAGTTCGTGGTCGATCGCCGCCGCCGCCCGACCACCGTCACGGGGGGCCGGGCAGAACCAGTACTCGGCCCGGCAGCCGAGCCGGTGGACGGTCCACGGCAGGCCGTGGTGGTCGATCACCGCCTGCACCCCCTCCGTCCACCGCTGGGCCAGCGGGATGCTGCGAGCGAAGTCCTCCTCCCGGAGCGCACCCTCGAGGGTGGCGCGCATGGCGGCGAGGGCCAGCGGGTTCGCCGTGAGCGTCCCCCCGATCCCCGAGACGTCGGTGTCCTCGCTGGTCGCCGCACCCAGCACCGTGCTCGCGACCTCGCTCGTCATCCCGTACGCAGCGCACGGGACGCCACCACCGATCGGCTTGCCGATCACGAACAGATCGGGCTCCAGCCCCCACGCCCGGGTGGCGCCGCCCGGACCGACGCAGATCGTGTGGGTCTCGTCGATGACCAGCAGGGTGTCGGTCGCCCGGGTGATCCGCCGCAGCTCGTCGTGGAACCCCGGGTCGGGGGGCACGATCCCGATGTTGGTGAGCGCCGGCTCCGCCAGCACGGCGGCGACCTCACCCCCCTCGAGCACCCGCCGGAGCGCGTCGAGGTCGTTGAACTCCACGATCTCGACGTACTCGGCCGGATCGACCGCCCAGCCGGTGTTGCCCGGTCGGGGGACCACCCGACCCTCGGGGTCGAGGACGCACAGCGCCTCGTCGACGGTGCCGTGGTAGCACCAGTTGAACACCAGCACCTTGCGCCGTCCCGTGGCGTGCCTGGCGAGGCGCAGCGCGAACCGGTTGGCGTCGGTGGCGGTCATGGCGATCTGCCACACCGGCAGACCGAACCGCTCGCGCAGCTGGTCGCCGACGGCCACCGCGTCGGCGCTCGGGAGCATGGTCGTGATCCCCCGGCCGGCCTGGACGGCGAGCGCCTCGGTGGTGACGGGCAGGGCGTGTCCGGTCATGGCGCCGGTGTCGCCGAGGCAGAGGTCGACGTACTCCACACCGTCCACGTCGGTGCACCGCCCTCCCCCGGCCTCCGCGGCGAACAGCGGGTACGGCCCGGGCCAGCGCGTCATCCAGTTCATGGGCACCCCGGCGAGCAGCGAGCGCTGCGCCTGCCGGTGGAGCTCCGCAGAGCGTGGGTGGCGATCGGCGAAGGTCCGGGTCTCGGCCTCGGCGAGGGACCGGAGTCGGGAACGGTCGATGGTGGTCACGACCCCACGCTACGGCGGGGTCCGACTCAGCGGGTGGGACCGAGCGGGCTCACGTGGGAGTACCCGGCCTCCCGGACCCCGTCGGCGAGCAGGCACTCGTTGGCGGCCAGTCGACCGGTGAGGACGGCCCGCTCCATGAGCGCCGAGGGTGCCGCGCAGCCCACCCAGTCGCCGGCCAGCAGGAGGTTGGCGACCCCCTGGCCACGCGCCCCCGTGTGGTCCGGCCGCCGGAGTCCCTGACCGGTGGCGAACGAGGTGAAGTTCTCGTAGGTCCCGACCGTCGACCCCAGGAGCCGTGCGTCGGCGAGCTCCGGCACCACCTCGAGGACGGTCGGCCGGATCGAGGGCCACACGGCGTCGTCGTCCACGGTCGCCAGGTCCCCCTCGAGGGAGTAGAGGTGGAACTCGACCACGGAGCCACCGGTCTGGTCGGCCCACGCCCGCGACTCGTCCTCCAGCTGGTGGAACAGGCAGACGAGCGCCACCGGATCGTGCTGGGGTGTCTCGATCACATCCGGACGGCTGGGGTCGAGCGGACGGTCGAACCACGCCCGGAGGATCCGGTACGGCGGTGCGACCTCGAGCGGACCCGCCACGTCGCGGAGTCCGGCGAGCGCCGGGCCCGTGGCCGCGTCAGCGGTCGAACCCGCGAGCACCCGCTGCGTCCCGCCCACGTCGGTGGCGAGCACGACCCAGTCGTAGCGCTCGGGCTCGTCGACCACACCGACGGCCCGCCCCGACTCGAAGCGCAGCCCGGGCACGGGAGCGCCGGTGCGCACCTGCACGCCGAGCGACCGGAGTCGGGCCACCCACGGGTCGATCAGCGCCGTGGCGTGGTCGGTGGTGGTGACCTCCCGGTCGAAGGCGAACGGCTGCGACGTGAAGTAGAGGTGCTGGAACAACAGCATCTCCGCGGCGGAGAGATCAGCCACCCGGTTGAGCGTCACGTGAGCGGCCGGGAGGAACACCACGTCACGGAACGCCGGGCTCACCCGGTTGCGCTCGATCCACTCGAGGAAGCTCACCTCGTCGAGACGCTCGTAGAGGTTGCGCATGGTGAAGCCGAGCAGGTCCCCGAAGATCCCGAGGCTCCCGAACACGTCGGACCACTCCAGGTTGGGCGAACGGTCGACGATGCCGGCCAGGTTGAACGGGAAGAGCTTGGGCGTCGACTCGAGCCGCTCGGGCAGGTAGTCGCGGAAGATGAAGTCGACCTGGTCGTAGGGCCGGAAGTGGTCGTCAACCCCGAGGCGGTGCCGGATGTCGGCGAACGTCCGGTAGTTGTCGAACCACATGTGCAGGCCGTGCTCGACCCGGAACGTCCGCCCGAGTCCCGGGTCGACGTCCCGTGTGGCGAGTCGACCGCCCAGGACGGTGTCGGCCTCCCGGACCGACACGGCGTAGCCGCGCTCTGCGAGCTCGAGCGCCGCCGAGAGCCCGGCGATGCCGCCACCGACCACGAGCGCCGACCGGGCGCCACGACCCGGCAGGACCGGCGGGGCCGACGGGTTGCGGGGTCGCACCGTGACGATCCGACGACGGGCATCGGGCGGGACGAGCAGGTCGAGCGGATCGGCCGGTGTCGGGAGGGGCGGCCCCGGTGGGGCGCACGCCGAGGCCGTGGACCCCACGGCCGCGGCGGCACCGAGGACACCCATCGCCCCGAGGACCTCCCGCCGCCGCACCGACCCAGATTAACGGTGTTCAGCCCGGCGGTCACGCCGGCGACGGCACGGCGGTCACGCCAGCGACGGCACGGCGGTCACGCCGGCCGCCAGGTCAGCCGTTGCGTTGGTCGTCGATCGTCAGGTACTCGGCGACCGACGCAGCGGGACCGTCGTGGACGAGCTCGCCGTTCTCGAGCACCACTCCCCGGTCGAAACGCTCGATCACCGCAGGGTCGTGGGTGGCGACGACCACCGAGGCCCCGTTGTCGACGCTCTCGGCGAGCAGGTCGAGCATCGCCGCCCGACCTGCGGCGTCCAGCCCGACGAACGGTTCGTCGACGAGCAGCACGCTGAAGGGACGGCAGAACGCCACGGCGATGGCCGTCTTCTGGCGCAGGCCCCGGCTGAACTGCGACGGCAGGTCGTCGTAGCGCTCGACCAACCCGAGCCGCTCGACCAGGTCGTCGTTGACCGCCTCGTCGCAGTCCCCGTGGAGCCGGCTGACGTACTCCAGGTGCTCGCGCACGCTCAGGTCGTCGTAGAGGACGGGGTTGTCGGGGAGCCACGAACGGTGCCGCCGAGCGGCGACGGCGTCGACCGCGTAGCCGTGGATCGCCGCCGTCCCGTCGCTCGGTTCCAGGACACCGGCGAGCATCCCGAGCAGGGTCGACTTGCCGGAGCCGTTGTGGCCGACCAGGACGAGGGACTGCCCGGCGGGGACCTCGAGGTCGAGCGGGGCGAGCGCGTCGACGTCGCCGTAGCGCTTGGACAGCCCGTCGACGAGCACCGCGATGTCGGTGTCGGTCACGTCGCACCTCCTGCGTTGGTGGCGCCGGTGCTCGCCGCGATGGTCTCGTGGATGTCGTCCCGGAACCGCACCCACCCGGCGACGGCGGCCGCCAGCAGGACGACCGGGACCGACACGGCGAGCTGCGGACCGACCGGCGGCTCCCCCGCTGCGGCGACGGCCCGGGCGACGAGCAGCGGCAGGAACCCGATGATCGCCACCAGCGGCGGCCAGACCAAGCGTGCGAGGAGCCGGGGGCCGGCCACCTCGGGTTGGGCGAGCCCGGCGTCGGGGGCCGAGGTCGGCTGGTCGGAGACCACGGTGATCGCCGCGCCGGCGACCGCGGTGAGTGCGACCGGCACGACCAGCGCCGCGGCGACCAGCCAGCCCGTCGACGAGGGGGCCACGGCCACCGCAGCGGTGGCGGCGAGCACGCCGAGGACGATCGCGAACACGGTCGGGACCACCAGGTGCTGCACCGCCAGACGGCCGCGGAGGAGGGGCATCGACTCGGCGAGCGTCGGGTGGTCGATCTCCTGGGCGAGCGGCTCGAGGGCGTCCAGTCCCACCAGGTAGGTCGCCAGGCCGGCCACGACGATCAGCGGCGTCGTCCCCGACCACACGCCACGAGCAGCGAACGCAGCGACCGCCGACGCGACCACGACCCGGAGCACCCGGCGCGTCGGCCAGCGACCGAGGCTGGCCAGGTCCCGCGCCGCGACCGGGGCCCGGTCCGCGATCGCCCTGGGCAGACGGGGAGCCCACGAGCGGCGACGGTGGTGCTCGGAGGCGAGCTGACGTCGGAGCAGGACCACGGCCCGGACGTCCTGCTGGGTCACGGCGAAGCGGAGCTGGCCCACGAGCGCGGTGCGTCGGACGGCGGACTCGACCGACAGCCCGCCGACCGTCGCTGAACCCAGCGCAACGAGCAGGACCGCCACCGGCACCGCCAGCAGCGCGGGCGGTGCGGTGACCTCGGGCCACACGGCGAGCTGGCCGACCGCCTGGAGCGGCGAGGGCGGGACGGCTGCGTCGAGCGCAGCGGCTGCCGCCCAGAGGGTGAGGATCCAGACGATCCCCGACAGGAGGATGCCGGGCACGCGTCGCGACGCCGCCACCATGGCCAGACCGAGCGCCGCTGCGGCGGTGGTCGCCGCGGCGACGGCACCGGCGACCACCCACGGGGCGGCGGGACCCTCGAGCCGCTGGTCGATCAGCGAGCCGGCGAGTCCACCGACGAGCGCCGCACCGCCGACCCCGTAGATCAGGAGGGACGCCACCGGCCTGCGGAGGACGGCCGTCCGGTCCACGGGGGCGAGGAGGAGGTGGAACACGTCGGGACGCTCGAGCGCGACGGGCCCGCCACGCCGTCCGGACCTGACGGCGAGCGAGAGCACCACGCCGACGGCGACGGCGACCCACCTCGGGGCGGCGGCGACGAAGTCGGCCGTGCCCTCCGGGCCGAGTCGGTCGTCGCCCACCAGACCGGACAGGAACACCACCGCCACCAGGGCACCGAGCGCAGTGGTGTAGACCCGGTACGCCAGCTCACCCCACTCCCGACCGGCGAGCTCCCGGCGACGACGGGCCGAGCGGAGCGAGGTGACGGCGGCCGTGGGTTCCGGGGACTCCGGTCGCGGGACGACCTCGTCGATCGTCGCGACGGCGGGCACGGGCCGAGTCTCACGGTTGTCCCCGAGGGCGCGCCACTCCGACTCGTCGACCCCGTGGTCCGGCACCCTCGACCCACGCCGCTGGGCGGGGTGCGAGCTCCGTGGTGTCCGGGTCCCCGGCTCAGCCGGCGCCGAGCCCCCGGGCCACGGCGAGGAACAGCGGGATCCCCACGGCCAGGTTGAAGGGGAACGTCACCCCGAGCGCCACCCCCAGACTCAGACCGGCGTCCGCGTCCGGCAGGGCGATGCGGGTGGCAGCGGGTGCGGCGATGTACGAGGCGCTCGCCGTCATCGCGCCGAACACCGCGGCACCGCCGGACGACAGACCGGCGAGCAGGCCGACGGCCACCCCGGCCAGGCCGAACACGACCGGGGCGATCAGTCCGAAGGCCACCACCGGTGGCGTGAGCGACCTCGACGAGCGCAGCTGCGTCGCCGCCGTGGCACCCATGTCGAGGAGGAACAGGGTCAAGAGACCCGGGAACATGACCACGAAGAACGGCTCGACCCTCGCGAACGCCTGGTCGGTAGCGAGCGCCCCGATGACCAGACCGCCGACGAGCAGCAGGACGCTCCGACCGGTCAGCACCTCGCGGAGCGCCTCCCGCCATCCTGCAGAACCGCCGGCGATCGAGACCAGCAGCAGGGCGACGATGATGCCGGGGACCTCGAGGAGGGCCACGAGCGTGGCCATGAACGCCTCGGGCTCGCTGCCCGCAGCGACCGCGAAGGTGACCGCAGCGGTGAACGTGACGACGGAGACCGACCCGAAGTGCGTGGCGAGCGAACCGGCGTCCTCGAGACGCAGTCGGAGGAGTCGGCGACCCGCCCAGAACACCAGCACCGGCACCACCACACCGGCGGCGAGTGTGGCGACGGCGGGGAGCGCCAGGTCCCCGGGGTCGGCGGCCCGGAGGGCGTGGCCCCCCTTGAGTCCGATCGCCAGGAGCAGGTAGGTGGCCAACCACGTGTGGATCGGATCGGGCAGTCGGAGGTCGCTGCGGAGCACGACCGCCAGCGCCCCGAGCACGAACGCCAGCACCGGCGGCGACGTGAGGTTCTCGACGGCCAGCTGCAACGACTCCACATGGGAAGTCTAATACACGCTATTCGTTTCCTGTAATTACTGCCCCCTGTCACCACTCCCGAACTCGTACGGCTGGTTCGTCTGCAGCGAACCAGCCGTACGAGTTCGGTGAGGGAACGGTGGGGGGGACGGTGGGGGGAACGGTGGGGGGGGACGGTGGGGGAAGCGGGGTGGGCGCCCCCGGCAGGAGTCGAACCTGCGACCGGCGGATTAGAAGTCCGCTGCTCTATCCAGCTGAGCTACGAGGGCCTGGGACCAGTCTCGCACGACGGGTGCGACCACCCGCTGCCACGGCCGGGCGTCGGACCGCACGGTGCAGCCCAGTGCCGCCCGGTGCCGCCTCGGCAGCGTGCTCCGCCGCTCCGGGACTCAGATCACCGGCGGTCTCGACCGCCGCAGACGGAACACCCGGAGGTCGCGCCCGCTCGTCTCGGCGTAGCGATCGAACAGCGGCCACTGCGCCAGCAGGTCCGGCCACAGCCGAGCCCGCTCGCCCTCGTCGAGCAGCTCGGCGCGCACCGCCACCTCCTCGCCCCGGAACGACACCCGGGCGTCCGGGTTCGCCAGCAGGTTCGTCGACCAGGCGGGGTGTCGCTCCCGTCCGAAGTTCGACCCCACGACGACGAAGTCCTGACCGTCGAGCAGCGCAGCGAGCGGGACCGTGCGCGGCGCACCGGAGCGGGCACCGGTCGTGGTGAGGACCACGACCGGCAGGACGGCGTCGGAGATCGTCCAACGCCCTCCGCTCAGCCGGTGCGCCGCACCGTCCAGGGCCGGGGCGACCCTCGGCCCGTAGCGGCGGAAGGTCTCGCCGGCGGCGACCCGGGCGAACACCCGTCGCAGGCTCCTCGGGATCGATCCGGCCACGCCGGCACGGTAGCGAGGCGGCCCGCCCGCTGCGTTCCAGCCTGCGGTGACCGGCGGTCTAAGCTCGCCCTCCGGCATGGTGGCCGTAGCTCAGTTCGGTTAGAGCGCCAGGTTGTGGCCCTGGAGGTCGGGGGTTCAAATCCCCTCGGTCACCCCATGCGAGCGGTCTCGTCCGGTTCGGCCGGACCCGGCCGCGTCGCTACAATCGAGTTTGTCCACGCACGTGGACACCTGCGCCTCTAGCTCAATTGGTCAGAGCATCGGACTCTTAATCCGCAGGTTCTGGGTTCGAGTCCCAGGGGGCGTACCACCACCACCGGCGCCGGACGCCGGTGGTGAACCGTGGGGCCGACGCGGTCAGGGCGTCGAGGCCCCGGCCCCCGGGGCGACGCCCTGCCCTGCCGACTCGGCGCCCGGACCGGCTCCCCCACCGCCGCCGGTGCTCCCCCGCCCGGGTCCCCACGCCCACAGGCAGGCTGCGGAGACGAGCAGCAGCCATCCGGAACCGAGCAGGAGCCCCCCGAGCACGTCGGTCACCCAGTGGACCCCGAGCACCAGTCGGGACGGCCCGTTGAGCAGCCCGATGCACCAGCACGAGACCGCCAGCACCGTCGACCACGCCCTCGGGAGCAGGAACCACAGCACCAGCCCCATGGTCACCCACGCCGTCACCCCACCGAAGGTGTGACCCGAGGGGAACGAGGTCCCCGACTCCAGTGGGCCGAAGTCGGCCCACGGTGGTCGCTGCCGGCTGACGGTCACCTTGGCCACGTCGGAGATCAGGTAGCCGAGCTCGGTCACCAGCAGCTGGAACACGGCCCAGCGCCACTGACGCAGCGCCAGGAGGACGACGGCGAAGACGATGACGATCGGCCCGGTGCGGCGACCGGAGCCGATCCACGAGAGCCACTCCGCGAGCTGCGTCAGGACGTCACTGGACACCCCGAGGTCACGGAACCACTGGTTGACGGCGAGGTCCCGGGCGTCCATGCCCACCTCGTCGCGCGCGACCGCGACGGCCAGCGCCACGCCGATCGACAGCAGCACCGCCCCCACGATGGCGAGTCGAGGGGCCACGGTCCGGGGCGGCAGCGGCCACCACCGGCGCCCCTCCAGGCCGGGACGGCCGACGTAGGGCTGGAGGACGTTCGGCACCACGGGACCGCCACGGCCGGCCCCGGTGCTCCTCGGTGAGGGTTCCACCCCACGAGTGTGGCCGACACCGAGCTGGAATCCCCCCACCCGCTCCCTCCCCGGCGCTGGAACCAGTGGTGACACCAGCGCCGGCACCGTGGGCGACGGGCGGTCGACCCCGGACGCGGCTGACGGTCGGGGCCCGGGGTGGTCCGGGCCCCGACCGTCTCCGGGGGGGGGAGGTGGATGGACGAGGGTGGATCGGGGTGGACCGGAGTGGTGGTGAGTGGTCCGGAGTGCGTTGGCCTCAGTCGTCGACCGAGGCGGCGGCCCGCTGCAACCTGGCCCCTCGGACCCCGACGACCACCATGGCGGCGCCGACCAGCGTGAGGAGGATCCCCAGCGGCAGGGCCGGACCGTCGGACGGGCCGGTCGCGGCCAGCTCGGTGACACCCGCCTGGGCCGGGGTGACCGAACCGGGGCTGCGGATGACGGTGACGCCGGCGACCGCCGCCGGGGTGAGCGCCGTGGTCGGCACGGTCGTCTCGCCGGCGACCTCCGCCGTCGTGGTCGTCACCTCCGAGGTGGTCGTGGTGGGCTCCGTGGTCGACGTGGTCGACTCCGTGGTCGAGGTGGTGGTCTCACATCCACCACCACCACCACCACCCTGACCACTACCACCCCCGCCGCCGCAGGCGGGAGCAGCCGGTGCATCCATGGCGGCTCCCACTGCCGGCGCAGCGAGGAACGCTCCACCGACGATGAGGGCGCCGAGGACGGCGAGGCGGACAGGTCTGGGGGTGCGGTGTGTCTGGTGCATGCCCTGCCCATCGGGTGCCCGACACCGATCTGCATGCCCGGCCCGGGAATCCACCCGGGACCTTCGTCTTGTCGTGGCGGGCGGAGGTGGCGACACTGTGGACGTGGCGGACCCCGACGACGATCGCCCCACCATCGTGTGCCTGGACCTGGAGGGCGTGCTCGTCCCCGAGATCTGGATCGCGTTCGCCGAGGCGACCGGGATCGAGGCCCTGCGGAGGACCACCAGGGAGGAGCCTGACTACGACGTGCTCATGCGGTACCGGCTCGACCTGTTGGCCGAGCACGACCTGGGCCTCCC
>CAIQNH010000092.1 GCA_903873135.1 uncultured Actinomycetes bacterium | reverse complement strand
CTGGCGGAGGTGGCGGTGTTCGGCGTCGAGGACGAGCGCTGGGGGCAGCGGGTGTGCGCCGCGGTGGTGGGCCGCCTCGACGCCGACTCGGTGCACGCCTTCGCGCGCGTCCACCTGGCCCCGCACAAGCGGCCCAAGGACGTCCGGATCGTCGAGGAGCTGCCCGTCACCGCCACCGGGAAGCTCCGCCGCAACGTGCTCGCCGACCAGCTGTTCGGCCCCGACTGCTGACGGGCTGACGCCGGGACCTCAGCATCCGGAGGTCGGCGCCGCACCGGTGAGGTCTGGAACCCCGCTGGCAGCGGGGCAACGGTGCGCGCCGCCTCGGCCTCGACGGCGGCGGTGAACCCCGGCAGGGCGTCGGCCGAGCCCATCGGGACCCCGCTGCGGGCCACGGCCACCCGCTCCACCCCGATCCCGCTGCCCCCGCCCGCCGACCGGGGGCCGATCGATCGGGGTGCAGTGCGCTCAGGAGTGATCCCAGAGCATGCCGCCGCCGTCCGCCGCGCCGAGCAGCCGCTGCTCGGGCGACTCCTTCTCCACGTGCCCGATCAACCCCTGGTAGACGCCGTAGCCGACCAGCTCGCGCAGGCGCGGGGTGAACGTGGCGACGAGCGCCGGGGCCAACCCGAGTTGCTGGTTCTCCTGCTGGCGGACCCAGCCGGCGCAGTAGTTCACGGCGATCCCCACCCGGTCGGCGTCGGTGGTGTTGGCGCCGCCGCCGTGCCAGAGGCTCCCGTGCCACACCAGCACGTCACCCCGGTCCATCTCGGCGGGGACCGTGTCGTAGTCACCCCCGAACGTGGGCTTGCCCCGGGTGTGCGAGCCCGGCACGACCCTGGTCGCACCGTTCGCGTCGGTGAACGGGGTGAGCGCCCACATGGTGTTGCACACCACCGGCGGGTGTGGCGGCACGAGCGGGAACAGCTGGTCGTCGGCGTGAATCGGCTGGGCGGTCTCCCCCGGCTGGATCCGGACGGAGCTCAGGCTGGAGATCAGGCAACCCCGGTCGAGGACACCCTCGACCACCGGCAGGACCCTCGGGTGCACGGGGATCCGCTCCCACAGCGGTCCGTGCCGGAGCAGGTTGTAGGCCCGCAGGGTCGACCGGCCCTCGAACCCGTTGTCAGCGGGCCGGACCTCGAGTTCGGCCTCGACCCTCGCCAGGTCGTCGAGCAGTTCGTCGCAGTCGTCGCTGTCGAGCACGCCGCGGAGCACCGTGAGGCCACGCTCGGCGATCTCATCCAGGTGGTGCTGCAGCTCGTCCTCGGCAACCGTCACGGTGCACCTCCACGTCTCCACTAGTTCGCTCGACGCCCAGTCGACACCCCGGCCGACGCCCCACGCTACGCCCCCCTCCCGAACTCGTACCGATGGTTCGTCTGGAGCGAACGAGACGTACAAGTTCGGGGTGGGTGGGGAGGGCGGGATGGGGTGGCGCGTACCCTGACGGCGTGAACAGCAGCTCCGGACCCGACCGGTGGAGGCCGTCCCGCTCGCGGGGACGAACGGTCCTCGCCATCGCCCTCACGCTCTGCAGCTTGGGAGGGACCCTCGGCTGCGGCGACGACTCCACCGCCCCGACAGGTCCGACCGCGAGCGGGACTGCCGTCACCAGCGAGCAGCTGGAGTCGACGCTGACCGAGCTACGGAACCAGCAAGGGGCACCGTGGGGACAGGTCGTCCCCGGTCTCGCCGCGACCGTGACCACCAGCGAGGACGACCAGGTCGCCGAGTCCGCCGCCGTGTCCGGAGTCGCGGACCCGCCCGGATCGACGCCGCTGACGGAACGTGACCGGTTCCACGTGGGGAGCATCACCAAGACCTTCACGGCCGCGCTCATCATGCAGCTCGACCAGGACGGCGTGCTCTCGCTCGACGACACCATCAGCAACTGGATCGACTTCCCGAACGGGGACGAGATCACCGTGGAGATGCTGCTCGGCCACACCAGCGGCATCCCCGAGTACTACACACTCGACGGATTCGACGTGGAGGCCCCGCCGGAGGAGAGCGTCGCCCTGGCCGGTACCGCTCCTCTCCTGTTCGTGCCGGGCTCCGCCTTCGAGTACGCCAACTCCAACTACCTCCTGCTCGGGCTCATCGCCGAGGAGATCACCGGGTCCACCTGGGAGCAGGAGGTGCGGACGAGGTTCCTCGAGCCGCTCGCTCTCACCGACACCTACGTCTGGACCGGCGAGCCCGAGGGCACCACCGTCACCGGGGCCCGGGCCGAGTGCGACGAGATCGGTGAACCGTCGTGCGAGCCGACCCGACCCCTGCCGCAGGTACCCGTCACCGACAGTGCCTTCTGGACGACCTCGTGGGCCGCTGGTGCGATGGTGTCCACCTCACGGGACCTGGCCCGCTGGATGCGAGCGCTGGTGGAGGGCGACGTGGTCGATCGCGACCACGTCGATCTGATGATCACACCGACACCGGAGTCGATCGAGTTCTTCGCCGAGTCGGCACCGAACGGCCCACTGAAGGTGACCGGCACGGGCCTGGGACTGATCACCTACGAGATCGACGGGGTGGGCACCGCCCACGGCCACAACGGTCAGGTGCCCGGATTCATCGCGAACGCCGCCCACCTGCTCGACGCGTCGCTGACCGTTGCGTTCACCTCGAACTTCGAGCAGACGGACGGGCTGGCGACGCTCGGTGAACTCACCGTGAGCGCAGCATCCGGCGAGTCCTGACCCACCCGGGACCGAGACCGACGACCCCGGGTAGGGTCGGCCGAGGTGCTGTGCACCGCTGCCGAGCGATCCGAGGTGGACAGGTGAGCGAATCGAACGTGGACCCGCAGGGCCACCGGGACCCGATCGTGCGCACGGTGGCGCGGTGGGTCCTGGGGGGAGCGCTCCTCGTCGCAGGCATCGGCCACCTCACTGCGCAACGCCAGGAGTTCCAGGCTCAGGTGCCCTCGTGGTTCCCGGGCGACCCGGACGTGGTGGTCGTCGTCTCCGGCATCGTCGAGATCGTGCTCGGTGTCGCGCTGATCCTGGCCGGCCGTCACGCAGCACCGGTGGGCGTCGCCGCCGCCGCCTTCTTCGTGATCATCTTCCCCGGCAACATCGCCCAGTTCGTCGAGCAGCGCGACGCCTTCGGGCTCGACTCGGATGCCGCTCGCTTCGCCCGACTGTTCTTCCAACCCGTGCTGGTGGTGTGGGCGCTGTGGTCGACCGGCGGCTGGACCTGGCTCCGGCAACGGTGGCACCGGGCGGCACCCCGACCGGAGGACGGCCGGTGATGCAGGGTCGGTTCCCGACGAGCCCTGCGCACTCGCCGACGCCCGAACCCGCGGTGACCAACGCTCCGGAGTGAGCGGTCCACCGGATCGAGGCGCACCTCATGGAGCACGAGTCGACCCCACCACCCACCACCTGGTCGATCCTGGGCGCGGCGACTCGCAACCGACGGCTCCGCCGGCTGCTGCTGATCTACGCGTGCTTCAAGACCGCCGAGCTGGGCGGCTGGATCGCCATCACGACCATCGCCTACGTGGCCGGCGGAGTGAACCTCGCCACCGTCGTCCTGGTCGTCCAGCTCGCCCCCGCCACGCTCGCGGCCCTGGGTGTGGAGCGGGCGATCACCAGCGTCGGACCGGAGCGTGTGCTGGTCTCCGGTCTGGTCGCGCAGACCCTCGGCCTCGCCGGCGTCTCCGTCCTCGCCGGCACCGGTGGACCGCTCCCGCTCCTGGTCGCCTCCGCAGCGGTCGCCGCCACGGCGGTGGTCACCACCAGACCAGCCCTGCAGACCCTGCTGCCGACCATCGTGGAGGAGCCCCACGAGCTCACGGCAGCCAACTCGGTCATGGGTTGGGTGCTCGGGGCGGCGACCCTGGTCGGTCCGGTGATCACGGCGCTGACCATCAGCTCGATCGGCGACTGGGCACCGTTCGCGCTCTTCGCCGGGCTCGAGCTGGTCGCCACGGTGACGGCGGTGTCGCTCCGACGCCGGCGCCTCGACGAGACGGCGTGGTCGCCACCGCTGACCGTGGCCGGCACCAACCCGGGCGGAGCCCCCGCCGACCGGCTCACCCCCTCACCCTCGACCGACCTCCGGGCGGTGTGGCTGATGATGCTCGTGATCGGAGCCGGGGGGTTCCTGTGGGGGGCGATCGACGTCGTCCAGGCCCTGGTGGCGATCGACCTGACGGACGGTCCACCCGAGCGCGCCGCAGTGATGGCCGCCGCATTCGGCGCCGGCTCACTGGTGGGCGGACTGTCGACCGTCGCGCTCATCGGTCGCCGCCACCTGTGGCCGGCCATGGCCCTGAGCGCCGCGTCGACCGCGGCGGCCATGGCGTTGGTGGGCGCCACGAGCGACCCGGTCGTGGCCGGGGCGCTCCTCGCCCTGGTCGGAGCGGCCTCCACGGCGATGATCGTTGCCGCTCGGACACTGCTGCAACGGATCTCGGACTTCGACACCGTGTGCCGGGCGTTCTCGCTGGCCGAGGCCACGGAGATGGGAACCCTCCTCCTCGGGTCGATGGTGATCCCGTTCCTGGTCGCAGGTGTGGGCGACCGCTGGGCGCCGGCGGTGGTCGGAGGACTCGTCGCCGTGGCGGCGCTGGTCGCCAGTCGAGCGGTGGCCGGTCCGGAGTCGCTGGTCGCCGACCGGATCGACGTCGTGGTGCTGCTCCGACGGACCACGCTGCTGGCGACGCTGCCGGCACCGGCACTCGAACTGCTGGCGCGGAACGCCGAGCGGTCCACGATCCCTGCCGGCACGACCGTCGTCGCCGAGGGCGAGTTCGGTGACCACTTCTACGTGGTGGAGTCCGGTGCCGTCCGGGTCCGTCGCGGCGAGGAGCACCTCCGGGACCTGCACGCCGGCGACGGGTTCGGTGAGATCGCCCTGCTCCTCGACCGCCCCCGCACGGCGACGGTCGAGACGATCGAGGACTGCTCGTTCGTGGTGCTGGGGCGAGCGCTCTTCATCACCGCCGTGACCGGACACGCCCCGAGTCACGGGCGGGCGCACGAGCTGGCGCAGCGACACGCGCTCGACGACTACGAGAACCCGCCGGAGCACTGACCGTCGCCGGGCGCGCCACCCAGACCCGGGTGCAGCTGGCTCCCCCGCAGGGGCCGGCGTCACAGCGAGGTCAGCTCCCAGATCTCCACTGCGGTGGAGCGACCCTTGACCGCGAGGGTCCCGATCAAGGTCGAGTCGACCCGGCCGATCAGGTCGTGCGTGGAACCACTGACCGCGATCGAACCGGCGGGGGCCTGACCCTCGATGCGTGAGGCCACGTTCACCGTGTCCCCGACAGCTGCGTACTGCCGTTGTGCGCTGTCGCCGACCACACCCACCCGGGCGACACCGGTGTTGACGCCGATCCGGAACCGGGGCCAGTCGGGGTGCAGCTCGGCGACTGCAGCGAAGGCGTCCCGGAGGTCGATCGCCGCCCGGCAGGCTGCGAGGGCGTGATCCTCCACGACGGTGTGCACGTTGAACGTGGCCATGACGGCGTCACCGACGAGCTTGTCCACCTGGCCACCGTGACGCCGGATCGCCGGCAGGGCGGCGTCGAAGTAGTCGTTGAGCATCTCCTGGACCTCGGCAGGGTCACGGCCCTCACTGAACCCGGAGTAGCCCTCGAGGTCGGCGAAGAGCACGCTCACCTGTCGCTCGGCACTCCGCACCTCGTCGGAGTACAGGTCGGTGAAGCGCTCACCCTCCGGCAGTCGTCGCAGGGCGACGGCGACGGTGACGAACGCGGCCAAGACCAGCAGGTGCCACTCCCACCAGACCGCCTGCCAGTTGCGTCCGAACGCACCAGCCACCGCAGCGTTGGCCAACAGCAACCACGCCGCCGCCACCGCCAGGACCAGACCGGACCCCGAGGCGACCGCACGGAGGCCGTCCCGCCGAGCTGCGTCGAGCAGGAGGACCGCCGAGACGACGGCGCAGGCGATCAGGAGCGGCGATCCGGACCCCTGGGGGGCGCTGTCGAGCGGCGGCAACCCGGCGATCGAGGCGCCGCCCCAGAGCACTGCGACCACGAGCACCAGCCACCGCAACGACCGCGCCAAGCGACGACCGGCGGCGTTGTCGCGGTCGTGACGCCCGGCGGCGGACCACCACACCATGGCCGCACCCAGGGTCAGGCCGACCGGCATGGCCACCTCGAACCCGGCGTTCGGCCCGTCGAGCAGGACCTTGGGAGTGGCCAGGGCGTGGAGCACGAGGAACGCCGCCATGGTCAGGAACCCCGCCGCCATCCAGGCGAGTCGCTGGTCGTCACGGCGCAGCGCCGCGTCCCCGATCAGCCAGGCGAGGACGGCGGGGACCAGTCCGGCGACGACCACCAACCAGAAGTGCGAGGGCTGGTGGTCCCAGGTGAACCCGGGCGTGGTGACGAACACCAGGAGGAGGGTCACGAGCAGCGGCACGACCGCCGCCGACACCAGCACGCCGAGCGTCCTCGACCGACTGCGTCCTCCTGACGTCACGCACCAAGTGTGGCAGTTCTGCGCCTGCGCTTCAGTCCGAGGGGCCCCGCTGCCGATGCAGTTCTGTGCCCTCCTCTCCGTGCCGTCGTGTCTGCCGCTCGATCGGGCTGGCGCTCGTGGCGGTGGCCGCAGCGGCGTGCCTGCCGTCGACCCCACCCCCGCCCGCTCGACCCGTCCCACCGGACACCACGCTCCCCACGCCAACACCCACGCCCACCCCGCCCACGGACGGAGCCTCACCCCGGTACCGGGTGACCTCGGCACCGCTCGCCGAG
>CAIQNH010000091.1 GCA_903873135.1 uncultured Actinomycetes bacterium | reverse complement strand
GTTCGGGTGGCGGCCGGTCGAGCGGCGGCAGCGACGACGGCGGTTCCGGTCGGGGTCGCGGCGGCGACGACGGTGGTGACGACGACCGGGGCCGTGGTCGGGGCGGCGACGACGGCGCCGACGACCACGGCTCGGACTCCGACTCGGACTCCGACGACGACTGACGACCGGCGTCGGGGCAGACTCCCGGGGTGACACCACCCCGGGCGCGCCACCTCGACCTCCGGACGTTCCTCCGCACGGTGGCGGTCACCTGCACGGTGGCCGCCACCGTCGCGTGCGGGACCGCCGAGGCCCCGGACGGTGCCGCCGCTCCCGACGCTCCGGAGGTCGTCGTGGACGGGCTCGACGGTCCGACCCAGTTCGTGGCGCTGGCCGACGGTTCCTACCTGGTGGCCCAGCTCGCCGGCGACGAGGACGACGGGACGGGTCAGGTGGTCCTGGTGGGCTCCGACGGTGGCCGCCAGGTCCTCCTCGACGGGCTGGACGTCCCGACCGGAGTGGCGGTGGCCGGTGGTGCCGTCTGGGTGGCGCAGGCGAGTTCGCTGGTCCGGGCCGAGTGGGCGGGGCCGGGTGGGCCGGTCGGTCCCGTGCAGGTGGTGCAGGGCGACCTGCCCAACAACGGTCGGAGCCAGGGCTCGCTGGAGCCGACCCCGGACGGCCGGATGCTCTTCGCCACCACCGGGTCCACCTCGGGTGGCTCCGCCGTCCCGCGCAGCGGCACCCTGTGGTCGGTGCCGGTGGGTGACCCCGGTGCCGACCCCACACCGTTGGCCGTCGGGGCCAAGAACGCCTACGCCACGGCGGTGCTCGCCGACGGCGAGGTGGCGGTGACCGAGATCGGCGACGCCCGGGAGCCGCCGCCGGACCTCCTGGTCCGCTTCCCGCTGCCTCCACCCGGTGTCCCGGCCGGGCCGGTCGACCTGGGCTGGCCCGGGTGCCGTCCCGTCGGTCCCTGCGCCGGCGTCGTCGACCCGATCGCGACGTTCGCCCCGGGGGCCACGCCCACGGGGCTCGTCGCCGACGGGGCCGACCTGCTGGTGGCGCTCTTCACCGAGGGTCGGGTGGTCCGCGTCCCCGGCGACGGTGGTGTCCAGCGGACGGTGCTGGACGGACTCGAGGGTCCCCACTCGTTGGTGCGAGCGCCCGACGGACGGGTGCTGGTGAGCGAGCACCTCGCCGACCGGATCGTGGTGCTGCCCCTCGGGTCCACCCCCGACGTCGACGGGCAGGGGAGCGGTCAGTAGCATGCGTCACCCGGCCGCATCCCGGCGGTCCGGGACCGACAACCCGCAGGAGTCGACGACGTGGACGTTCGCATCGGAGTGACCTACTCGGTGAAGGAGCTCGAGGTGCAGCTGCCCGACGACGCCGACGGGGCGGAGGTCCGCTCCCGGGTGGAGGCCGCCGTGGCCTCCGACGAGGGCGTGCTGTGGCTGACGGACCGCAAGGGCCGCGAGGTCGGCGTCCCCGCCGACAAGATCGCCTACGTCGAGATCGGTGCGGTCGACGAGGGCCGCACCTTCGGCTTCTCGGCCTGACCGGATCGCGTGGGTCGCTCGGCGCTCGGCCTCCTCGAGCGGCGGCTGCTGTTCGTCACCGGCAAGGGCGGCGTCGGCAAGACGTCGGTCGCTGCGTCCATCGGCTGGTTGGCGGCCACGCGCGGTCAGCGGACCCTCGTGTGCGAGGTCGACGCCAAGGGCAACCTGGCCGACTTCCTCGGCGTCGGTCCGCTCCAGTTCGACCCGGTGGAGGTCCGCCCCAACCTCTTCGCCATGGCGATGGACACCGAGGCGTCGCTGCGCGAGTACCTCAGGTTGAACCTGCGGGTGCCGCTCGTGGCCCGGCTCGGGCCGGTGGCCCGCACGTTCGACTTCGTCGCCAACGCTGCTCCGGGCGTGAAGGAGATCCTCACCGTCGGCAAGCTGGCCTACGAGGTCCGTGAGCGGAACTACGACCTGGTGGTGGTCGACGCGCCGGCCACCGGTCACGTCGTCGGCCAGCTCGCGTCGCCCGTGGCGATCAACGACCTGGTCAAGGTCGGGCTGGTGCGGTCGCAGACCGACTGGATGATCGAGCTGCTCACCGACGCCGACGTGACGGGCGTCGTGGTGGTGACCATCCCGGAGGAGATGCCCACCACCGAGACGCTCGAGCTGATCGAGCGCCTGCAGGCCGAGACCGACATCGACGTGGCGTCGGTCGTGGTGAACCGGGTGCTCCCCGAGATCTTCTCGCGCCCCGAGGCCGCCGTGTTCGAACAGCTGCGGTCCTCGGCCGGGATCGACGTCCTGCGCGGCGAACTCGGTCCGGCGGTCGACGAGGTCGTCGCCGGTGCCGACCTCGCGGTGCGACTCCGGCGGAGCCGGGTCGCCCACCTCACCCGGCTCCGCGAGGGGCTCGGTGGTGACGTCCCGCTGCTGTACCTGCCGTTCCTGTTCCACCGGGCGCACGGCGTCCGGGCCACGTCGGTGCTCGCCGACGCGATCGGCGACGAGCTGGGGTACTGATGGCGACGTCGGGTCTCGAGCAGCTCTGCTCCGCCAAGGAGGTGGTGGTCTCCACCGGGTCGGGTGGCGTGGGGAAGACGACCGTCGCCGCGTCGGTGGCCGCGACGGCCGCGGCCCAGCTCGACGCGAAGGTGCTCGTCCTGACGGTCGACCCGGCCAAGCGCCTCGCCTCGGCGCTCGGTGTGCAGGAGTTCGGCAACGTCGAGACCCAGGTCGAGCGGGCGGCGTTCGAGCAGGCCGGGGTGGACCCGGCGGGCGAGCTGTGGGTCGCCATGCTCGACACGAAGCAGTCCTGGGACGACCTGGTCCGCCAGCACGCCCCGGACGCCGCCACCCGGGACGCGATCCTGGCCAACCCGCTCTACCAGAACATCACCGGTCGATTCGTCCAGAGCCACGACTACGTGGCCATGGAACGGCTGTACGAGATCCACGCGTCCGGTCGCTACGACCTGGTCGTCGTCGACACGCCACCCACCCGCAACGCCGTCGACTTCCTGGACGCCCCGGACCGGATGGCGGACTTCTTCTCCTCGCCGCTGCTGCGGTGGCTCATCACGCCGTACCGGTCCCGGCTGGTGAACCTGGCCTCCAAGCCCTTCTACACGGTCGCCGACCGGATCCTGGGCACGCAGTTCCTCGAGGACATCGCCGAGTTCTTCATCCTGTTCCAGACCATGTACGACGGGTTCGTCGAGCGGGCACGCGCCGTGACGACGCTGCTGGGCGGACCGCAGACCACGTTCCTGGTGGTCTCCACGCTGGAGGTGGCTCCGGCCCGGGAGGCGGAGTTCTTCCTCGACCTGCTCGCCGGTCGCCGCTACCACGTCGGCGCGCTCGTGTTGAACCGGGTCCTCCCCGAGTTCCTCCTCGACCGCTCGGCCACGGCGGTGGCCCGACGACTCACCCACGACGCCGCCGACCTGTCCGAGGTGTTCCGCTCGCCGCTCGGCGTGGGCGACGACGAGCCGCTCGAGTCGGTCCTGGGACAGGTGGGACAGAGCTACCTGGACTACCAGGTGGTGGCCCGCCGGGAGGCCGAGCAGCGTGCCGAGCTGTCGTCCACTCCGGACCTGTGCCTCACCGTGCCGGCGCTCGAGGGGGACATCCACTCCCTCGGCGGGCTGCTGGACCTCGGTGGCAGGCTGTGGACGTGAGCGACCACCCGGACTTCGCAGGCCCCGGTCCCCGGGGTGACCTGGCCGAGGCCCGGGACCTGCCGGTCGGTGACGGCGACTTCACCGCCGAGCACGTGGCGATCGTGGTGCCACCGGTCGACGCCGCAGCGGCGCGGCACCTCCGACGCCTCGTCGCCGCGTGGGACCTCCTCGCCGACCTGGCCTTCTCGGACCTGCTCCTCTACGTGCCGCTCGCCACGGTCGGCGCCGAGCCACCTCGGCTGTTGATCGCCAACCACGTCCGGCCCAACACGGCCACCACGCTGCTGCCCGTCGACGTGGTCGGACGGATCGTCGAGTCCGACCAGCGCCCGCTCGTGTCCCGGGCCCTCTCGGCCGGCGCGATCGACCAGGACGAGGTCCTGTCGAACCCGGCGGGGGAGCGCGTGCGGGTCACGGCGATCCCCGTCAGCTTCGAGGGTCGGGTCGTCGCGGTGATGGCGCGGGAGGCGTCGCTGGAGCTCGACTCCGGATCGAGCGACCTGACCGCGCAGTACGAGCGGGTCTTCGAGCAGCTCGCCGTGATGGTGGTCGACGGCACGTTCCCGTTCGCCGACGAGGAGGTGGTCTCCACCGGCGGGCCGCGGGTGGGCGACGGCGTGTTCGTGCTCGACGCCGACGGCCGGGTCTCGTTCGCCTCACCGAACGCGGTGTCGGCCCTGCGCCGTCTCGGGATCACCCACCGGCTCCGTGGCGAGCACCTGGCGGCGCTCGGCGCCGAGACCAGTGCGACCTACCGGGCGTTCTTCAACGGCCGGCCGACCGTCGAGGAGGTCGAGCGCAACGGTGCCACGATCACGCTCCGCTGCCTGCCGCTGATCGCCGACAAGCGCGTCCGCGGGGCCGTGGTCCTCGTCCGGGACGTGACCGAGGTGCGTCTGCGGGACCGCGAGCTCGTGTCCAAGGACGCGACCATCAAGGAGATCCACCACCGGGTGAAGAACAACCTGCAGACGATCTCGTCGCTGCTCCGGCTGCAGGGCCGGCGGCTGACGGAGCCGTCGGCCAAGGCGGCGATCGACGAGTCGGTGCGACGCATCCGGTCCATCGCGATCGTGCACGAGACCCTGTCGCGGTCATCGGGCGACGACGTGGACTTCGGCGAGGTGCTCCGGCCGTTGGTCCGGACGGTGGAGGAGGGCCTCACGTCCCCCGAGACCCGGGTGGAGTTCCGCATCGACGGCGACGCCGGACGACTGCCCTCCCCGGAGGCGACGTCCCTCGCCGTGGTGACGACGGAGCTCCTCCAGAACGTCGTGGACCACGCCTACCCGCCGGGGACCCTGGCCGAGGCAGAACGGGCGACGGTGCTCGTCCGGTTGCGCCGGACGCCGGCGGAGCTGGAACTGTCGGTCAGCGACGACGGCGTGGGATTCGCCCCTCCGGACCAGGCCGAGCAGGTGGAGTCGCTCGGACTCACGATCGTGCGCGGTCTGGTCGAGGAGCTCGAGGGCCGCATCACCTTCGCCGGCGGTGCGGGCTCGGGCACGCGTCCCGGGACGGTGGTGACGGTGGTGGTGCCAGTGGCCTCGTCGCCCTCGAGCGAGGACGAGCGGCTCCCGGTCGCTCCGACCCGCACGGTCGGCCTCTGACCGGTGGGTCGGCCCGTCCGGGCCGACCGGGGTGATCAGCCGGCTGCGACGGCGGCGCGCTGACGGGCGACCCACGCCCGACGCAGCTTGCGGCGCTCCTCCTCGGAGGTGCCGCCCCACACGCCGGAGTCCTGGTTCGTGCTGAGCGCGAACTCGAGGCAGGGCTCCTTGACGTCGCAGGTCTCGCAGACGGCCTTGGCCGACGCGATCTGGTCGATGGCGGCGCCGGTCGTCCCGACCGGGAAGAACAGGGTCGGATCGGTGTCCCGGCAGGCGGAGCCGTCCCGCCAGTTGTCGTTCGCCAGGTCCAGGTTCCGGGTGGAGGAGAGTGCCACAGTCGCCTCTTTCGTGTCCGTCGTCGTCATCGGCGGCCGCTCCGGCGCCGTCGTCCACCCCTCACGCTCCGGGGCGACGTGGTGCGCCTCGGAGGGATCTGGGGCATGATCTCGGTCTCCCCGGTTTCCCGCTCCGGGCCGCTGCGGACTCGGGGGAGCTGGGAACTTGTGAAACCGTGAACAAGCGCAAGGTAGTACCAACCACTCACCGTGTAAAGGGGAAGTTTCGCCGAGATGACCACCAACCCTCGACCGCTGGTCCTCGGCCACCGGGGTGCCTCGGCCGACCACCCCGAGAACACCCGGGATGCCTTCGTCGGAGCGGTGGAACAGGGCGCGGACGGGGTCGAGCTCGACGTCAGGATCAACCGCCTCGGCGAGCTCATCGTCCACCACGATGCGTGGTATCGGGATGGGCGAACGCTGTGGGAGGTCGAGCTGTCAGCGGCTCCCGAGGGCACCTGCGACCTCGCTGCGGCGCTGGAGGTCTGCGTCGGGCTCCTCGTGAACGTCGAGATCAAGAACGATCCGTCCGACGTCGGTGGTGACCACGTCCCCCACTCGCTCGAGGTCGCCGACGCCGTCGTCGACCTGCTCGCCGCCCGCGGCGGCACGGACCGGGTGGTCGTCTCGAGCTTCGACGCCCCGACGCTGGCCCGCGTCGTCGAGTGCGCCCCGGGACTGCCGACCGGCTTCCTGGTCCCCGACCCGCGTTCGTCCCCCGAACTGGTGGAGCGGGTCGCCGCCGCCGGTCACGTCGCCGTCCACCCGTGGGAGGCCTGCGTCGACGCCGAGCTGGTCGAACGGTGCGGCCGTTCCGGACTCGCCGTGAACACCTGGACCGTCGACGATCCGGCGCGTGCCCGGGAGCTCGCTGCGCTCGGCGTGCACTGCGTCATCACCAACCGCCCGGCGGTGATCCTCGAGGCGCTCACCCCTCCCCCCGACGCGACGGCACCTGACGGACGTTGAGCGACGACCCGGAGCTCGACGCCGCCGAGGTGTGGCTCCGGCCGGAGGACCCGGAGCGCGTCCTGCCCGGTCGCCTCGGCAGCCGGCTCGGCGAACCCGAGCAGCTGGTCGACCTGCTCGACGCGGCTGCTGCCGGCGGGGTGTTCATCTGGGACCTCCGGGACCGGAACCGGGTCTGGTCGAGCGAGCGGTTCCTCCGACTGCTCGGCTACGGGACCGAGATCCGCTCCACCTGGCTGCTCTGGGACCGGGTCGACCCGGAGCTGGCCGAACGGGCGGAGCAGGCCTTCACCGCGCACCTCAGCGATCCGACGCAGCCGTACCTCGTCGAACTGCGCTACCGGCACCGGGAGGGCGGGTGGGTGTGGATCCGCTCCCGTGGGGTGGTGCTCCGGGACCCGGAGGGCGTGCCCGACCTGTTCGTCTGCTTCAACGACGACGTCACGGATCTGGTCGACGCCCGGATCGAGTCCGACCGGGCCCTCGGCGACCTCCGGACCAGGACCTCGGTGCTCGAGCTGCTCGACGGGCTGACCCTCGAGCTCCAGGAGGCCGCGACACCTCAGCTGGTGCTCGACCTGCTCGTCCGTTCGCTCGTCGGCGGTGTGGGCGACGTCTGCGCCACCACCGAGCCGCAGAGCGCCGAGGCCTCGTACTACGCCGGACTCGGTGCGGCCCACGGACAGGACGAGCTGCTCCTCGAGGGGATGTTCGAGCTCATCCAGGCCATGGACCGCGCGGACCAGGACGCACCTCCGCCGTGGCTCGAGGTCCGCGGCGGGGCCCCGCTGCTCGCCGACCGGGTCGTGGTCACCGACCTCGAGGAGTCGCTCGGGCTGGACCTCCCGACGCTGCGCCAGGTCGGTGAGGTGTCGTTCGTCGTCGTCCCGTGGTCACGTCGGGCCGACTTCGAGGGCGCCGTCGTCGTCGCCCGGAACCTGCAGCGTCGACCCCCCTTCACCGACGAGGACGTCCAGATCGTCCGGCAGGTGGTGGACCGCCACGCCGACGTCTACGCCGCCCGTCGGGCGCAGGTGGGCGAGGCCACCAACCGGCGGTTCCGCGAGCTCGTCCGCTCGGCGCCGATCGGCATCCTCCAGTTCGACACCTCCGGTCGCTGCGTCTACGCGAACGCGTCGTGGGCCGAGGTCAGCGGCAGGGCCCGCCGGGACGCGCTCGGTGACGGGTGGCGCAGCGCCCTCCCCCCGGAGACGGTCGAGTCGCTCGTCGCCGGGTGGCGGCGCCTGGAGCGGGGTGGCGCCCCGATCCTCGAGTCGTGCTGGCTCGCCCCCGGCTCGGGGCGTCGCCGTGCGGTGTCGATGTCGGCCATCGGGGAGTGGGACGAGGCCGGCGTCCGGGTCGGCACCATCGTGACGGTGGTCGACGAGACGGCCCGACGAGTCGCCGAGGACCGGCTCCGCCGCCAGGCCGGGGACGACCCGCTCACGGGGCTCGCCAACCGCCGGCGGTTCTTCGAGGTGCTCGAGCGGAGCCTGGCCATCCCGACGCCCGGTCGACGACTCGCCGTGGTCTACGTCGACCTCGATCGGTTCAAGCAGGTCAACGACCTGTTGGGCCACGAGGCGGGCGACCGGGTGCTCGTCGACGTGGCCCGCCGACTCCGGTCGGTGGCCCGCGCCGGTGACACCGTCGCCCGGATCGGTGGTGACGAGTTCGTCCTGCTCCTCGAGGTCACCGACGCGACCACCGTGACGGCGCGGGTGGAGGAGCTCCACCAGCTCCTGCTCGACCAGGTGGTCACCACGGGCCTGCGCGTCGCGGTCGGCGGCAGCGTCGGGGTGGTGGTCGTCGACCCGTCGACCGAGTCCCTCGACGCCGACACCGTCCTCGGCCGCGCCGACGAGGCGATGTACCAGGCCAAGGCGTCCGGGACGAACCGGGTGGTGGTGCACGACGAGGCCGACCGCCTCCGGGAGGTCGACCGGCGCCAGGTCGAGCGTGAGATCGAGCTGGCACTGCGTGAGGACCGGGTCGCCGTGGCCTACCTGCCGGTGGTCGACCTGGAGTCCGGCCGGGTGGTCGGCCTCGAGGCGCTCGCCCGGGTGCACGGCTCGTCCGGGGGTCCGATCGAGACCCGTCGGTTCATCGAGGTGGCCGAGCAGACGGGGCTGATCGTGCCGCTGGGGGAGGCGGTGCTGCGTCGGGCCTTCGCCGACTTCGCCGGGTGGGCGTCCGCCGACCGGGACCTGGTGCTGACGGTCAACCTGTCGGGCCGACAGCTCGGCCAGTCGGGGGCGGTCGACCGGCTCGTGGCCGCGACGGCCGCCGCCGGGGTCCCGGTCCACCGGTTGTGCGTCGAGCTGTCGGAGGTGGCGCTGGTGGACCTGCTCGAGGACCTGGGCGCCGCCGTCGAGCAGCTGCGCACGGCCGGGGTCCGTCTGGGTCTCGACGACTTCGGGACCGCGTACAGCTCGCTCAGTCGGATCCGGGACCTCCGGGTCGACGTGGTGAAGGTCGACGGCACGTTCGTCCGGCGGTCGGTCCACGACCCGGTGGACGCCGTGGTGGTGTCCGCCGGGGTCCAGCTCGCCGAGTCCCTCGGCATCTCGGCGGTGGCCGAGGGGATCGAGGACCTCGAGCAGCTGGCGACGGTGCGCCGGCTCGGATGTCGCTTCGGGCAGGGGTTCCACTTCGGTCGCCCGGTCCCGCCGGAGGCGGTCCCGGACCTGCTCGTCCGCACGTTTGTTACCGAGGGGTAGCCCGCGGCAGACTGCGTCGCATGAACGTTGTCGTGTGCGTGAAGCAGATCCCAGATCCGGCCGACCCGGGGGCGCTCGACCCGGAGACCAAGACCCTGGTGCGGTCCGGCAAGCTCATCCTGGACGAGTCCGACAGCTACGGCGTCGAGATGGCCCTCCAGCTGGTCGACGCCGCCGGCGGCGGCGAGGTGACCCTCGTGTCGATGGCACCGAACGACGAGCAGAGCGGGCTGCGGACCGCGCTCGCCATGGGCGCCGCCAAGGCCGTCCTCGTCTCCGACGAGGCGCTCCGGGGCAGCGACGCGCTGACCACCGCCAAGGTGCTCGCCGCGGCGATCGGGCGCACCGGGCAGCCGGACCTGGTCCTCACCGCGACGGAGTCGTCCGACGGCTACACCGGCACCGTGCCGGAGCAGATCGCCGAGCTGCTGTCGCTCCCGTCGGTCACGTTCGCCAAGTCGATCGCCGTCGACGGCGGGACGGCGAGCGTCCAGCGCCAGACCGAGGCCGGCTACGACGACGTCCAGGTGCCGCTGCCGGCGGTCGTCTCCGTGACGGCCGGTGTCGTGGAGCCCCGGTACCCCTCGTTCAAGGGGATCATGGCCGCCAAGTCCAAGCCGCTCGACCAGGTGACCGTGGCCGACCTCGGCATGGACGCCGGTCAGGTCGGCTGGTCGGGCGCCGGTCAGGAGATCGTCGACGTGAGCGAGGCCGAGGCCCGTGAGGCCGGCACGATCGTCGAGGACGACGGCGAGGGCCACCAGAAGGTCGTCGAGTTCCTGGCGGAGTTGAAGGTCATCTGAGTCGGATCCGTCCGAGCCCGCCGGGCCGGACGGTGGTCGAGCAGCACGAGGAAAGGATCCACATGGCAGTCGGGAAGATCTGGGTGTTCGTCGAGGCGACCGGGGGAGAGGTGTCCAACACCTCCCTCGAACTCCTCACCAAGGCGCGCGAGCTGGCCGACACGGTCGAGGCCGTGTCGGTGGCCGGCGACGCCGTGGCGGCCGCTGCGGGCGCGCACGGCGCCACGACCGTCCACCAGGTGGACGGCACCGACGACAAGCTCCTCGGACCGGCCGTCGCCGGGGCGATCGCTGCGGCGATCGAGGCCGGCTCGGGTCCCGACGCCGTCTTCATCGCCACCAGCTACGACGGCCGCGACGTCGCCGGTCGGCTCTCGGTCAAGCTCGACGCCCCCGTCATCACCAACGTCGTGGACGTGGTCGACGCCGGTGGGTCGCTGGCCGGTGTGGAGCCGATCTTCGGTGGCACGACGAACGTGACGACCCGGTTCACGACCGACAAGCCGGACGTGTTCCTGATCCGACCCAAGTCCTTCGCCGCCGAGGAGTCGGGTGGTGCACCCGCTGCGGTGTCGAGCCTCCCGGTCCCGGACCTGGGCGCCACCGGCGCGGCCGTGGTGACCAACCGGTTCGTCGAGGAGCAGACCGGCCCGAGCCTGGACGACGCCGACATCGTCGTCTCCGGCGGCCGTGGACTGGGCGAGAGCGAGAAGTTCGAGATGGTCGAGCAGCTCGCCAAGGCCCTCGGTGCCGCCCCCGGTGCGTCCCGGGCGATCGTCGACGCCGGCTGGGTGCCCTACTCCTACCAGGTGGGCCAGACCGGCAAGGTCGTGAAGCCGAACGTCTACATCGCCGCCGGCATCTCGGGTGCGACCCAGCACCTGGTCGGGATGAAGGGCTCCAAGACCATCATCGCCATCAACAAGGACCCGGAGGCGCCGATCTTCTCGGTCGCCGACCTGGGGATCGTGGGTGACGTGCACAAGGTCCTGCCCAAGCTGATCGAGGCGCTGCAGGGTCGGTGAACTCCACCGGACCTGCGGACGACGGCCCCCGGGAGGGGGCCGTCGTCGCGTCCGGAGCCCGGCGGGTGCGCTGGTCCAACTGGGCGGGGAACCAGTGGTGCCTGGCGTCGGTCCTGTGGCCGACCTCCGAGTCCGAGGTCGCCCGGATCGTCGAGCGGGCCGCCGCCGCCGGCCGCCGGGTGCGGGCGGTCGGCTCCGGGCACTCGTTCTCCGGCGTCGCCCTCTGCGACGACGTGCTCCTCCGGCTCGACCGACTCGACCGGGTGCTCGGTGTCGACCGGGACGCCGGCACCGTCACCGTCCAGCCCGGGATCACGCTCCGGGCGCTCTCGGAGCACCTCTGGACGAGGGGACTGGCGCTGGCGAACCTCGGTGACGTCGACCTCCAGACGGTCGCCGGTGCGACGGCGACCGGCACCCACGGCTCCGGGTGGTCCCTCGGGTGCCTCTCGAGCGAGGTGGTGTCGTTCCGGCTCGTCGACGGGTCGGGCCGGGTGCGTGTCGGCGACCCGACGGGCGATCCGGACCTGTGGTCGGCCGGGCGGGTGTCGCTGGGTGCCCTCGGGGTGCTCACCGCCATCACCCTCCGGGTGGTGCCGGCGTTCCACCTCCGCGCCGTCCGCGAACCCCGTCGGGTCGACGAGGTGCTCGAGGCGTGGCCGGAGCTGGTGCGTGACCTCGACCACGTCGAGTTCCTGTGGGTCCCCAACACCGGGTGGGCGCTGACCCGTTCGAGCACGCGGACCGACGAGCCGGTCCGACCCCGCCGTCGACGGGACCGCTTCCATCAGGACGAGGTGGTCGACAACTGGTGGTTCGGGGCCGTGCAGCGGGTCGGGAGCCTGCGGCCGTCCGCGCTCGTCCCCCTGGCGCGGCGGCTGCCCTCCGCCGGTCGGGTGGAGTTCGTCGACCGGTCCCACCGGGTGCTCACCGCACCGCGCCGGGTGCGGTTCGTCGAGATGGAGTACGCCGTGCCGTTCGAGGCGACGGAGGCCGCCGTGCGAGCGGTCCAGCAGGTGGTCGCCGGCCTGTCGACGCCCGTGGTGTTCCCGGTCGAGGTCCGCTGCGTCGCCCCCGACGACATCCCGCTGTCCCCGGCCCACGGTCGAGCCACCACCTTCGTCGCGGTCCACGTCCACCGGGACCACCCGCACGAGGAGTACTTCACCCGGGTCGAGGCCGAGTTGCGGGCCCTCGACGGTCGACCCCACTGGGGCAAGCTGCACGGCCGCACCGCCGAGGACCTCGAGCCCGCCTACCCGGGGTGGTCCTCGTTCCGGGCGGTCCGCGACCGCCTGGACCCCGACCGGCGGTTCACCAACCCGGCGTTGCGCCGGGTGCTCGGTCCCTGACGTCCCGGGTCAGACGGCGCCGTCGACCCGGCGATCGGTCGCCTCGACCGCCCACGCCAGTCCGTCCTCCGGGTCCTCGACCGCCAGCCGGCACCACCAGCCCGTGTCGCCGGCGGTCCGGCCCCAACGCGACCACCGGAGGGTCCCGGCTGTCGGGCCCACGTCCACGGGCCAGTCGTGGTCGACACCGGCCAGGACGGCGATCGCCCACCAGGCGTCGAACCGTCCGGCGGCGGCTCCCCTCCGGCGGCCGTGGGCCGCTCCCGACGCAGCCGCCCAGGCCAGCAGCGCAGCGGCCTCGCCCACGTCCAACGGCCCGGTCACGAGGTCGTCGCCCGGGGCGCACGCGCCCGTGCCCGCCGCAGCCACGGGGCTCGCCACGAGGGTGGCGACGGCGTCGTCGGCGCCACCCTCGACGCAGCAGGCCCGGACCTGACCGGAACTCGTCGCCGCCCAGTGACGCAGCGGAGCGAGCAGGGCCTCGGACCCGTCGGCACCGTCGGGCTCGACCGGGCGCACCGAGCCTCGGAGCGGTGCGGAGACGGAGCTGATCCCGGGTGCAGCGAAGCGCGCCCCGTCCGACCGGTAGTCGGCGACCGCGTACGCGTGCTCCCACGCACGGAGTTCCAGCGGCACGCCGCCGTTCCCCTCGCCGGCGGCCGAGGCCCGGAGGTCCGGGTCGAGCCGGAGGTCCTCGTCGCCGCGGAGCACCCGTTCGTGCGCCACGACGCCGCGCGTCGGCTGGGACCGGAGGTGCCCCTCGAGCTCGACCCAACGGTGGTGCTGGGCGACCACCTCGGTGAGCGGACCCGGGGCCAGGTGGCCGCCGCCCTCGTCGACGACGAGCGCTGCCACCTCCGCCGGTGCCCCGAGTGCCGCCCGGTACTCGGCCCACGACGCCACCGGCCAGAGCTGGTGTCCCGTCTCGCCGGCCCGCCGGCAGCGGTCCCGGACCAGGAGCAGCCGCTCCCAGTCCCGGCGCTCGCAGCAGCGGTCGACCTCACGCACGAGTTCGTCGAGGTCGCCGGAGCGCAGCCACCCGTCGAGGCCGTCGCCGTCCGGTCCGCTCACACCAGTGGCCACGGGTGCCGGTGGCCCGTCGGGTCGGTGGGGAACCGGCCGATCGCCACGAGGGTCGCGGCGCGCTCGGTGAGGGCCTCGACCTCGTCGGCCTCGAGCAGCGCCCCGAGCTCGTCGCCGGCGCCGTCGCGCGCCAACCGGTCGACGTCGGCGAGCAGCGCCTCGTCGACGGGCTCGCCGGCGAACTCCCACACCACCGTCCGGAGCTTGAACTCCACGTGGAAGGTCAGGCCGTTGTCGATCGCCCAGATCCGGTCGTCGCCGTCGAGCAGCACGTGGCCGCCCTTGCGGTCGGTCGAGTTGGCCACCAGGTCGAACGCGCAGAGCCGGCGCAGCGCGTCCCGGTGTCCGGGCTCGTCCCGGATGGTGAAGTAGTGCTCGTCGTAGCGCGCCGGCACGAACGCCTGCAGCGAGCCGGGTCCGGCCGGGGCGTCGGTGCGGGCGACGGTCGGTGGGACGAGGTCCCAGCCGAGACGACGGGACAGCTCGTACGCAGCGACCTCCCGTCGCCAGAGCCCCTCGGGGAAGTCCCACAGCGGACGCTCGCCGCGTCCCGGCTTGTAGACGGCCGGGACGAGGTCGTCGCCGTGGCGCACCTCGACGAGGAAGGTGGCGTTCGACGACCACGGCATGCGACCGACGATCTCGACGTCGCCCCGGGCCAGGACCACGGGGACGTCCGGGTCGTCGGTCCGCAGCGTCGATCGGTACTCGTAGGTGTCGTCGTCCTCGCCGGGTGCCACGTCAGTTCCACCGCGGACAGGCGTGCCCGCCGGGGTCGACCGGTGCACCGCAGAGCGGACACGGCGGCCGTCCGGCTCGCACCAGCTCCTCGGCGACCTCGGCGAAGGCCGCAGCCTGGTCGAGCGGCACCGTGACGGTCACCGTCCGCCCCCGCTCGTCGTCGTCCTCGTCCTCGGGCCACCAGGGCAGCTCCTCGAGCACGATCACGACGGCCCGGTCGTCGTCGTCGGCGGCCACGCCCACGTCGCCCACCACGAACGTCGGGTCGAGGGGCTCGGCGAGCCCGACCACGTCGCGGTCGGGCTCGACCCCTCCGAGCTGCTGGGCCACCTGGCCGAGGTACTGCCCGAGCACCCGCACCTGTTCCTTCTCCACCTGCAGCGTGAACAGGCTGCGACCGTCACGGACCTGCAGGTAGAACGTCCGCTGCCCCGGTTCGCCGACGCAGCCGCACGTGAAGCGGTCGGGTCGGTCGAAGGTCCACGACTCACCCACGTCGCGCCACCAGCCTCACGACGGCGAGAGTCCCGACAGGTCGTCCCCCGTCGAGTTGGTGCAGAGCACCAGCGGTGTCCCGGCACCGAGGAGCAGCGCCGTGACCGAGCACGGCGAGATGCTGGTGCGCTGGAACAGGTCGAGGTGGATGCCCGCCGCCACGGCGACCGCTGCCTTGATCGGGTCGGCGTGGGAGGCGGCCACGATGGTGCCTCCGGGGTGGGCGGCGGCCAGGGTGAGGAGCTGGTCCCACATCCGGGCCTGCATCTCGGTGAACGACTCGCCGCCGGGGAAGCGGAACGTCGACGGCGAGTGCTGCACGGCGTGCCACTCGGGCAGCTTGCGGAGGTCGGCGAGTCGTCGACCGGTCCAGCTGCCGAAGTCGCACTCGAGGAGGCCCCGGGCCGTCCGGACGCGGTGTCCCACGGCCCGGGCGATCGGTGCGGCCGTCTCCCGGGTCCGCTCCAGCGGGGAGGCGTACACCGCGTCGACGTTGCCGAGGGCCCCGATCCGGGCGGCGACGTGCTCCGCCTGGCGCCGCCCTTCGTCCGACAGGTGGAGTCCGGGTGCCCGACCGGGCAGGACCTGACCGGTGGTCGAGGTGCGCCCGTGGCGGACGCACAGCACGAGCGTGGGTCGGGGGGAGCGGGTCGACCGGCGGGTCGGCCGCGTCCTGGTCGCTGCCTGAGGACGGGCCACGGGGGCATCCTATGCTCCGCCCGTGAGCGACCTGCAGGCGGTTGCGGACCGGCTGGTGACGTGCCGACGGTGCGACCGGCTCGTGGCGTGGCGCGAGGAGGTGGCGGCGGTGAAGCGGGCCGCCCACCGCGACGAGGAGTACTGGGGTCGACCCGTGCCGGGGTTCGGGGACCCGGGCGCCCGGATCGTCGTCGTCGGTCTGGCCCCGGCAGCGCACGGTGCCAATCGGACCGGCCGGATGTTCACCGGCGACCGCTCGGGCGACTGGCTGGTCGGTGCCCTCCACCGGGCGGGCCTGGCGTCCCAGGCGTCCTCGACCGGGCCCGACGACGGCCTGGTACTGCGTGACGTGTTCGTGACCTCGCCCGTCCACTGCGCACCGCCGGGCAACCGGCCGACGCCCCGGGAGCGAGACGCATGCCGGGACTGGTTCACCGCCGAGCTCGGGTTGCTCACCCGGGCCCGGGTCCTGGTGGGCCTGGGTGCGTTCGGCTTCGGCGAGACCGCCCGGTGGCTCGGGTGCTCGCCCCGGCCCCGGTTCGGGCACGGCGTGGAGCTGTCGGCGCCGGGCGGCCGCACCCTGCTGGGCTGCTACCACGTGAGCCAGCTGAACACCTCCACCCGCCGGCTCACCGAGCCGATGCTGGACGCCGTGTTCACCCGGGCGCGGGAGCTCTCCGCGGCCTGAGCGCGCCGATGGGTCCAACGACCCCTCACACCGGGGGTGCTCTGTGCCGATGGAGTGGGTACGCCCGTGGGTCGGGTGGTGGTCGATCGCCGGGATCCGGTCGGTCCGCTCCGACCCGGCGGAGGAACGCGGAGTGGCCCGGACCGGTGCCGAGGTGAGCGGACGGGGCCGTGTGGTCCCACCATCGGCCGGGCCGCTACCGTGCTCGGGTCCCCAACCGAGGTGCCCGATGCCGATCTCCGCCCGCGACCGTGACCGTCCCCGACGAGGCCCCGTCCTCGTCGGTCTGCTCGCCGCCACGCTCGCCCTGGCCGGCTGCGCCGGGCCCACGCAGCCGAAGGAGTACGGGGAGGCCTACCAGGCCAACTTCATGATCGGGTGCACCGGGGTCGAACCGAACGAGCAGGGCCAGTTCACCGACCCGACCCGGGGCACCGTCCCCTACTGCGAGTGCGTGTACCAGGGGCTGGTCGACACGGTGCCGTGGGAGCAGGTCGACGCCTTCGAGCAGCAGCAGTCGCAGGAGGAGGCGGGTCAGATCGTCGTGCCCGCCAACATCCAGACCGTCTACGACCGCTGCAAGCAGGCCGACCCGAGCTGACCCGGGCCCGGGTCAGGGCTTCGCCGAGAGGCCCACGCGCACGCTCGACTCGGCCGTCGTCGGCCACCGGCTCCGGGACTTCTCGGCCAGCTTGCGCATGAGCGCGATCGCCCCGGGGTCGGAGTCGCCCGGCCGGGCCTCGATCACGCCCTCCTCGACCATGCGAGCGACGATCTCCCGCCCCAGGTCGGTCCGGACGATCGTGAGGGTCCAGTTGGCGTTCTCGCCGATCCCGCCGCAGGAGATGTCGGCGTGCTCCGCTGCGAAGTCGGGGCAGTGGTTGCACCCGTCGCGGGTCCAGGCGTGGCACTCCTTCAGGTTGATCTCGTGGTACGCCCCGTCGTCCATCCAGATCTGGAACACGCCCTTGATGTTCATCTTGACCATGTGCTCCTTGGCCAGCCCGTACTTCGTCCAGAAGAGCTCCTCGAAGATGGCGTCGTCGAAGGTCTTGGAGCACAGCAGGCCCAGGTTGAACACGATCGGCTTGGCGACCTTGCCGGCCTTGCGCGCCCACATCACCGGCGGCACCGAGGACTGGCAGCTCATGCCCACGAGGGCGAGGCGCTGGTGTCCGGCCTCGAGCGCCTCGTCGAGGGCGAGGGTGTTGGCCGAGTAGGTGTACCTGCTCCCGGCGGAGGCGAGGATCTCCTCTCGGTTGGCGGCCACGCCGGGGATCGCCTTCCACGACGTGGCGTCGCCCTCCAGGTACGACACCAGGGCGGCGTCGATGTAGTCGTGCTCGAGCGCCCAGATGAGGATGGCGGAGACCAGTCCTCCGTCCTGGCCGAGCTCGTGGACGTGGTCGTCGCTGGCCCGGGTGAGCAGGATGTCCTGGTAGATCCCGGCCACCTCGTCGTCGTGACGGACCCGTCCGAACAGGTGGTCGTCGGCCTGGGCCTCCCAGATGCCGAACCGGGGACACGCCCGGGTGCAGGTGGTGCAGCCCTTCTGGCCGTGGGTGCAGTCGTCCGGGCCGAGCTCGTCCTCGAGGTGGAACGGCCGGTAGCCGCCCTGGTCGTGCTGGTAGCCGATCACGTCGTGCGGGCACGAGATCACGCAACCGGCGCAGCCGGTGCACAGGTCCGTGTCGATCACCTGGGACTTGAGTTCCGCCCACTGGTTGCGCCACCGCGTCGCCGCGGTCGCCTCGAGGCGTTCGACCAGGTCCGTCGTCGCGGCGTCCCCGGCCCCGTCGGTCGTGGTGGTGTCGGTCACGTCCGAGAACCTACCCCTGCGCCCACCCCGGGGTCCCCACCCGGCTGGCCGGTGGTCGACCGATGGGTCAAGAATGCCCCCATGGACCTGACCTACCCGCCCGAGGCCGAGGAGTTCCGCACCGAGATCCGGTCGTGGCTCGAGGAGAACCTGCCCGAGGGGTGGTTCGACGAGGGGTTCACGATGACCCCGGAGGAGAAGGAGCGCTTCAACGAGGCGTGGACCGGCCGACTCTTCGAGGGTGGGTGGATCTGCGCGACGTGGCCCGTGGACTACGGGGGCAAGGGGCTCTCCACCATGCAGGGAGTGGTGCTCGCGGAGGAGTTCGCCAGGGCCAAGGCGCCGATGCGGGCCGACTTCTTCGGGGACACCCTGGTGGGTCCGACGATCCTGGCGAACGGGACCGAGGAGCAGAAGCAGTACTTCCTGCCCCGGATCCTCGACGGTTCCATGCGCTGGTGCCAGGGGTTCTCCGAGCCGGACTCCGGTTCCGACCTGGCCTCGTTGGGGACGACGGCGGTGCAGGACGGCGACGAGTGGGTGATCAACGGCCAGAAGGTCTGGACGACCCAGGCGCAGTTCGCCGACTACTGCTTCGTGCTGGCTCGCACCGACCCGGAGGTCGTGAAGCAGGCGGGCATCTCGTACCTGCTCGTGCCCATGGACCAGCCGGGGGTCGAGGTCCGGGGCATCACCCAGCCCGACGGCACCGCCGAGTTCAACGAGGTGTTCTTCACCGACGCCCGCTGCCCGATCGACAACGTGGTCGGCGGCCTGAACAACGGCTGGAAGGTGGCCAACGACACGCTCACGTTCGAGCGGGGCATGTCGGCGACCACCGGCTACCGCCGCTTCGAGGAGGAGTACAAGCTGATCCTCGCCGCCGCACAGGAACGGGGCCTCGACCAGGACCCACTGATCCGCCAGCGGCTGGCCCGGTTCCACACGAAGGTGCAGATCCTGCGCATCAACGGACTGCGGTCGCTCACCAGCACGCTCGCCAAGGAGCGCGGCACCTTCCTCAGCCCGACCGAGCGGTTCGCCGTGGCGGCCCTCGGGGCGACCAACAAGATGTTCTGGTCCGAGATGCACCAGGAGGCCATGGAGCTCGCCCTCGACGTCTTCGGTGCCGATGCTCTGCTGTCGACCACGGGTCCGGAGCGGGGTTCGTGGCCGGGCACGCTGCGCGCCGAGGGTCGGGACACCTACCCGGTGAGCCCGATGGTCTCGGCGTTCTTCTTCTCCCGGTCCGAGACCATCTGGGGCGGGACCTCTCAGATCCAGCGGAACATCGTCGGCGAGCGTGTCCTGGGACTCCCCAAGGAGCCCAAGCCGGCGCCCCCGGGCGGCTGAGCGACCCTGCCGGGGGCCGGCGGCGGGGCGGGACTAGCGTGGTCCCGTCGGGTCGAGCGACCCGTGACTCCCCGTGACCGACCCACGAACCCCCGACGACGCCGCTGCGAGCACCGCAGCCGAGGCCGCGGCCCCGGTCGTCCGCCGACGACCCCGGCAGACGCCCGCCCGCCCGCCCCGGCGGTGGCTGCGCGGCGCTGGTGCCGTCGTCGTGGTGGCGCTCCTCGCCGGGGCCGCCGTCGCCGGGTACGGCTGGTGGAACTACAACCAGGTGGAGCGGACCGAGCTGGACCTGGCCGCCTCGGTTCCCGACGAGCCCCAGAACTTCCTCGTCATCGGCTCCGACAGCCGGGAGGACCTGTCGGCGGACGACCCGAACGCGGCGGTCTTCCTGGGCGACGGCGCACCCCCCGGTCGTCGTTCCGACAGCATGGCGATCGTCAGGGTGGACCCGGGTCAGGACCGCATCTCCATGCTGTCGATCCCGAGGGACCTGTGGGTGCCGATCGCGCCCAGCGGGGAGGAGGAGCGCATCAACTCCGCATTCGCCGTCTCGACCCAGTCGCTCGTCGACACCATCCAGACCAACCTGGGGATCCCGATCAACCACTACGTGGAGGTGGACTTCTCCGGGTTCCAGGACCTGGTGAACACGATCGGCGGGGTGCCGGTCTACTTCGACCGCCCGGTGCGCGACCGCAACTCGGGGCTCTCGATCGACGGTGCCGGCTGCCACGTCCTCGACGGCTACCAGGGCCTCGCCTTCGCCCGGTCCCGGCACCTCGAGTGGAACGACGGCGAGGAGTGGGTGGACGACCCGAGCCACGACATCGGTCGGATGCGTCGCCAGCAGGAGCTGACCCGGGCCGCCATGGCCAAGCTGCGTTCGCTCGGACTCTCGAGCGTCACCAAGGTCACGGGGCTGGTGGACGCGGCGGTGGAGAACGTGACGATCGACGACCAGCTGGGGGTGCGTGACCTGCTGGGACTGGTGTCGCACTTCGCGGACTTCGACCCCGGCCGGATGCAGACCTACTCGCTCCCCGTGGTGCCGCACACCACCAGCGGGGGAGCTGCGGTCGAGCTGCTCGACGCAGCCGCGGCGCAACCGATGCTCGACGTGTTCCGCGGCGTGGTCACCCCGGCGGTGACCACGACCACCATCCCGCCCCCCGACGCCCGGGACGTCACGGTCACCATCCTCAACGGCACGGGTCGACAGGGTGAGGCCCGGAGGGTGAGCTGGGTGCTCAGCGGCGGTGGGTTCGGCCTCGGCGAGATCGCCGAGGCGCCGTCGCAGCCGGAGCGCTCGACGGTCGCGCACGCGCCCGGTGGTCGCCCGATGGCCGAGCTGGTGGCGGCGTGGATCGGTCCGGACCCGGAGATCGTGGAGGACGCCGCGCTCCCCCCGGGACAGGTGCGGCTCGTCCTCGCACCGGAGTTCGACTACATCGACGACCCGGCCAACGGTGACGAGGGCACGACGACCACCGTCCCGCCCGCGGCGCAGGCCGCACCGGGGGCGACCGACGCCGGCCTGCCGGTCGTGACGACCACGACCTTCCCGGGCGGCTGGTCGCCGGACGCCCCGCCCGTCGGCCTCACCTGCGCCTGAGCACCGTCCCCGGAGCGGCTGCCGAGGTCGGGGCCCCGACCGCAGCGGTCAGATCTCGACCTGGGAGCCGACCTCGACCACCTGGTCGGGCGGCAGGCGGAAGAAGCGCGATGCCGACGCCGCCGTGCGCAGCATGACGGCGAAGAGCCGTTCCCGCCACGGGGCCATGGACACGACCTCGGACGGGATCACCGTCTCGCGACCCAGGAAGAACGTCGTCTCGGCCACCACGATCGGTGCGCCACCCACCTCGAGTCCGTCGAGCCACGCCGGCACGTCCGGCTCCTCCATGAACCCGTGGTGGGCGGTGAGCTGGTGGATGCGCCGGCCGAACTCGACGATCTCGAACCGCTGCTCCGGGTCCACGTAGGGGACGCTGTCGGTCCGGACCGACAGCAGGACCACCCGTTCGTGGAGCACCCGGTTGTGCCGGGTGTTGGTCCGCAGGGCGGGAGGCGCCGTGCCGTCGCCCCGGAACATGAACACCGCCGTCCCGGGCGCCCGGACCACGTCCTCGGGCAGCGTCCGCATGAACTCCTCGATGGTGACCTGCCGGTCGGCGATGCGCTCGGCCACGACCCGTCGCCCGGTCCGCCAGGTCGTCATGGCCACCATGATCACCGCGGCCACCACCAGCGGGAACCAGCCGCCGGCGGGGATCTTGAAGACGTTGGCCCCGAAGAAGGCGAAGTCGAGCACCGCCAACGGGATGCACACGGCCAACCCCTTCGCCGTGCTCCAGCCCCAGTTCGCCCGGGCGAAGAAGTAGAAGAGCACGGTGGTGATGCCCATCGTGCCGGTCACGGCGATCCCGTACGCAGCGGCGAGACCCGCCGACGACTGGAAGATCAGCACCAGGCTGATGCAGCCGATGGCGAGGAGCAGGTTGACCAGCGGCAGGTACACCTGGCCGATGTGCTGGGCCGAGGTGTGGCGCACCGTCAACCGGGGCAGGTAGTCGAGCTGCATCGCCTGCACGGTGAGGGAGAACACACCGGAGATGAGGGCCTGCGACGCGATGATCGCCGCCAGGGCCGCCATGATCACCAGCGGCCAGCGGGCCCACTGCGGGCCCATGAGGAACAGCGGGCTGCTGATCGCCTCCGGCTCCTCCAGCAGCAGCGCGCCCTGTCCGAAGTAGTTGACGACCAGCGCCGGGAACGCCACGGCGAACCAGGCGATCCGGATGGGTCGGCGGCCGAAGTGGCCCAGGTCCGCGTACAGCGCCTCGCCGCCGGTCACGACGAGGAACACCGACCCGAGCGAGAGGAAGGCGTCGAACCCGTTGGTGGTCAGGTACTCGATCGCGTGGCCGGGGTTCACGGCCCGGAGGATCTCGAGGTTCCCCGAGACCCGGGCCAGTCCGAGCACGAGGAGGGTGGAGAACCAGACGACCATGACCGGCCCGAACAGCGCCCCCACGGCCCCGGTGCCCCGCTTCTGGATCAGGAACAGTCCGATGAGGATGACCACTGCGATGGGCAGCACCCACGACGACAGGGCCGGCGCAGCCACCTTGAGCCCCTCGGTGGCCGAGAGCACCGAGATGGCCGGGGTGATGATCCCGTCGCCGTAGAGCAGGGCCATGCCGAACAGGCCGAAGAACAACAGGGTGAGCAGGCGTCGGCCGATCCTCGGGCTGGTGTCGCCGCCGACCACCAGCGAGGTGAGCGCCAGGATGCCGCCCTCGCCCCGGTTGTCGGCCCGCAGGATGAACACGACGTACTTGATCGACACGACGATCACGAGCGACCACAGGATCAGCGAGCACACGCCGAGCACGTTCGGTTCGTCCACGGGGATCGAGTGGTGCTCGAAGGTCTCCCGGAACGCGTACAGCGGGCTGGTGCCGATGTCGCCGAAGACGATGCCGAGCGCAGCGAGCGACAGCGCCGCCATGCCGGCGGTGGAGTGGTGGCCGCCGCGCGTGTCGTGGGGGTCGACGTCGTGCGCAGCGGCGCTCGTGGTCTCGGGCCGTTCGGACGTGGTCATCCGAGCCCGGACGCTACACCCGGTCGGCCGCGGTCACCGCAACCCGGTCCGCTCCGGCGACGCCGGGTCCGGAGTTGCGCCCTCGGCAGGATTCGAACCTGCGCACACGGCTCCGGAGGCCGATGCTCTATCCCCTGAGCTACGAGGGCAGGTGCCCCGTGACCGGGGCAGCGGAGGTCGACCCTAGCGCGCCGCGGCGCAGCGGTCCTGAGCGGTGGCCCCGAGGTGGTCTCCGGTCCCGGGCAGGCAGCGCGCGTCGGAACCGATGCGGAGTGCCGCTCGGGGGTGACGGTACGATCCCCCGACCATGCGCGACGAGCTGATCTCGGCCATCAGGGACGCCCTGACGGCGGTGGGCGTGCCGTCGCCCGACGTCGTCGAGCTGGAACGTCCCGGCCGACGAGAGCACGGGGCCTTCTCGACCAACGTGGCGCTCGCCTCCGCCAAGGCGGCCGGCCGGCCACCGCGGGAGCTCGCCGCCGACCTCGTCGCTCGTCTCGAGGCCGACCCGCCGCCGTTCGTGCAGCGCGTCGAGGTGGCCGGCCCGGGGTTCGTCAACTTCCACCTCGACGACGCCTGGCTGCACCAGGTCCTCCGCTCGGTGGTCGACGCCGGGGAGTCGTGGGGTTCGGGGACCGCGGGGACGGGGTCCCGCGTCCTCGTCGAGTACGTCTCGGCCAACCCGACCGGCCCCGTGCACGCCGGGCACGCCCGGGGTGCGGTCTACGGCGACAGCCTCGCCCGGATCCTGCGTGCGGTCGGCCACGAGGTCGACGAGGAGTTCTACGTCAACGACCGGGGCGTGCAGATGCAGGTGTTCGCGGCGTCGTTGGCGGCCCGCGCCGCCGGGGAGGAGCCGCCCGAGGGCGGCTACCAGGGCGACTACATCACGGAGTGGGCGGCCGAGATGCCGGCCGACGCCGACCCGCTCACGTGGGGGGAGGCCCGGGCGCTCCTCGACCAGCGCGAGGTGCTCGGCGAGTTGGGCGTGAGCTTCGACGACTGGTTCTCCGAGCGACGGATGGTCCACACGGGGGCCATCGACACGACCCTCGAGGACCTCCGGGCCCGCGGCGTGGTCGACGACGCCGACGGTGCGGTCTGGCTGCGCTCGACGGAGTTCGGCGACGACAAGGACCGGGTCCTGGTGAAGTCCGACGGTGAGGTCACGTACCTGCTCCCCGACATCGCGTACCACCGGGACAAGTTCGCCCGGGGCTACGACCTGCTCGTCGACGTCTGGGGTGCCGACCACCACGGCTACGTGCCTCGGATGCGTGCGGCCATCGAGGCGCTCGGTCACGACCCGGCGTCGTTCGAGGTGGTCATCACCCAGCTGGTCCGGCTCGAGCGCGGCGGCGAGGAGGTCCGCATCTCCAAGCGTTCGGGTGACCTGATCACGCTGCGGGACCTCATCGGCGAGGTCGGCCCCGACGCCGTCCGGCTGACCTACCTGCTGCAGTCCGTCGACTCCCCGCAGACCGTCGACCTGGACGTGGTCGTCGCGCAGTCCAACGAGAACCCCGTCTACTACGTGCAGATGGCCAACGCCCGGCTGCGGTCGATCGACCGGGTGGCCGCCGAGCGCGGGCTCGAGCGGCTGCCGCTGGCATCGGTGGACCTGTCGGTGCTGGTCGCCGAGCGCGAGCTGGAGGTGCTGCGGGTCCTCGAGCTGCTCCCCGAGGTCGTGGAGCTCGCCGCTCGGGAACGGGCACCCCACAAGGTGACCACCTGGGTGCGGGACCTGGCCGCTGCCGTCCACGGCTTCTACCACGACTGTCCCGTCCTGCACCCGGACACCCCGGACGAGCTGCGCCAGGCCCGCTGGTGGCTGGCCGCAGCGGCGAGCACCGGCCTGCAGGTCGGTCTCGAGCTCCTCGGCGTGTCGGCACCGGAGCAGCTGTGAGCGACCCGTCGTCGGTGCCGCTGCCACCGTCGCTGCTGCCCGACTCCGCCGAGTTCGACGAGCGGGGTGCGCTGTCGGTCGGTGGGTGCAGCCTGCTCGGGGTCGCCGAGGAGTTCGGCACGCCGGTGTTCGTCTACGACGAGGCGCACCTCCGGGCCCGGTGCGCCGAGGCGGTGGGCGTCTTCGGTGCCGGCAACGTCGTCTACGCCACCAAGGCCTTCCTGTGTCGGGCCATGGCGAGACTGGCGCTCGAGGAGGGACTGCGTCTGGACGTGGCGACGGGTGGGGAGCTGGAGGTGGCCCTCTCGGCGGGCGCACCGCCCGACCGGGTGGTCCTGCACGGCAACAACAAGTCCACCGCCGAGCTCGAGCGAGCCCTCGAGGTCGGCGTGGGTCGGATCGTCGTCGACAGCACCGACGAGCTCGATCGGATCGACGCGCTCGTGGCGTCCGGGGCCCGTCCGCCCCGGGTGCTCCTGCGGATCAACCCCGGCATCGAGGTCCACACCCACGAGCACGTGCAGACCGGTGTGCTCGACTCCAAGTTCGGTTTCGCCCTGTCCACCGGCCAGGCCGACGAGGCGGTCCGGCGCGCCGCCGGGTCGTCGTCGGTCGAGCTGGTCGGGCTGCACCTGCACATCGGGTCGCAGGTCTTCAGCGTGGACAACTTCGCCGAGGGTCTCCGTGCCGTGGCACCCTTCGTCCGGGATGCGGACCTCCCGGAGCTGGTCGTCGGGGGCGGGCTCGGCGTCGCCTACGTCGCCGGCGAGGAGGCCCCGACCCTGGCGGAGTGGGGGAGCGCCGTGCTCGAGGTGTGCGCCGAGGAGGGCGTGGCGTCGGAGGTCTCGGCGGAGCCCGGTCGGGCGATCGTCGCATCGGCCGCCGTCACGCTGTACACGGTGGGCACGATCAAGTTCATCCCCGGCGTGCGCACCTACGTCGCCGTCGACGGGGGCATGAGCGACAACCCCCGACCGGTGCTCTACGAGAGCGGCTACGAGACCTTCCTGCCCCGGGCGGCGGCGGCCCGTCGCGACCTGCCGGTCCGCCTGGTGGGCAAGCACTGCGAGTCCGGCGACCTGCTGGTCCGGGACGGCCGCCTGCCGGCCGACGTGGCCGTCGGCGACGTCGTGGCCACCCCGGTGACCGGTGCCTACGGGCACTCGATGGGCTCCAACTACAACAAGGTGCCCCGACCGCCGGTCGTGTTCGTCCGCGACGGTGCGGCCCGGCTCGTGGTCCGGCGCGAGACCGTCGAGGACCTGCTCGCGACCGACGTGGGCTGAGGCGGGGGTTCGCGGCGCCGGTCGGGCGCCGGTAGCGTGGCCCGGTGACCGAGAACCCGGAATCCGCCCCGTCCCGCACCGTGCGTCTGGGTCTGCTGGGGTGCGGCACGGTCGGCGGCGCGCTCGTGGAGCTGGTGGCCGAGCGGGCCGACGACATCGCCGCCCGCACGGGGGTGCGGCTGGTCGTGTCCCGGGTCGCGGTCCGCGACGTCTCCCGTGACCGGGGCCTCCCGCTCGGCGACGCCGTCGTCACCGACGACCCGGCGGCGGTCGTGGCCGCCGACGACGTCGACGTGGTGGTGGAGGTCGTCGGCGGGCTCGAGCCGGCCCACGCGCTCACGGTCGCTGCGCTCTCGTCCGGCAAGCCGGTGGTGAGCGCCAACAAGGAGCTGCTCGCCCACCACGGTGCCGCGCTGTTCGAGCTCGCCGACGCGCACGGGGTGGACCTGCTCTTCGAGGCCGCCGTCGCCGGTGGGATCCCGTTCGTGCGGCCGCTGCGGGAGTCGCTCGTCGGCGAGGACGTGACCCGGGTGGTCGGCATCATCAACGGCACGACCAACTACATCCTCACGAAGATGACCGAGGAGGGCTGGACCTACGCCGAGGCGCTCGCCGAGGCCCAGGCGCTCGGCTACGCCGAGGCCGACCCGACCGCCGACGTCGGCGGGTTCGACGCCGGCGCCAAGGCGGCGATCATCGCGACGATCGCGTTCGGCGTCGCCGTCAGCGCGGCCGACGTCCACCACGAGGGCATCACCGAGGTCTCCGCCGACGACATCGCCACGGCCCGTCGGCTGGGCTACCAGATCAAGCTCGTCGCCGTGGCGGAGCGGTTCGACGACGGCAGCGTGGCCGTGCGGGTGCACCCGGCGATGGTGCCTGACGCCCACCCGCTCGCAGCGGTGCGCGACAGCTTCAACGCCGTGTTCGTGGAGGGCCGTGCCGTCGGCGACCTCATGTTCTACGGGCGCGGTGCCGGGGGCGGTCCGACGGGCTCGGCGGTGCTCGGCGACGTGATCGACGCAGCGGTGAACCTCACGAAGGGGGCCCACGCCTCCCTCGGAACGTTCGGCGAGGTCACGCTCCGCCCGCAGTCCGAGCTGCCCGCCGCCTGCTACCTCGCCGTCGAGGTGGCCGACCGGCCGGGTGTGCTGGCGACCGTGGCCGGGGTGTTCGGTGCGCACGGCGTGTCGATCCGTTCGATGGAGCAGGTCGGGTCCGACACCGACGCCACGGCCCGACTGGTGTTCATCACCCACGTGGCCCGGGAGGCCGACGTGGAGGCCACGCTCGACGAACTCCGCTCCCTCGACGTGGTCGCCTCGATCGACTCGGTGATCCGGGTCCTCGGCGACGCCTGACCGTGCGGTACGTCTCCACCCGGGGTGGCGGCGAGCCGTTGGGCTTCGCCGAGGTCCTGCTCGACGGGCTCGCCCGGGACGGCGGCCTGTACGTCCCCGAGACGTGGCCCGAGCTGCCGCCGCTCGACGAGCTCCGCGGCCGGTCCTTCGCCGAGGTCGCGGTGGAGGTCACGTGGCCGTTCGTCGACGGGGGTGTGGACCGGGCGAGCTACGAGCGGATCGTGACCGACGCCTACGCGACGTTCGACACTCCCGAGGTCTGTCCGGTGCTCCCGATCGGGTCGCTGCCGTCCGGCGCGCCCCTGCACCTGTTGGAGCTCTACCGGGGACCGACGCTCGCGTTCAAGGACGTGGCGCTGCAGCTGGTCGGATGGCTCTTCGACCACGTCCTCGCCGAGCGCGACGAGCGGATCTGCGTGCTCGGCGCCACCTCCGGCGACACCGGGTCGGCGGCCATGCACGCGTGCGCCGGTCTGGAACGCGTCGACGCGTACATCCTGTACCCCGCCGGCCGGACCTCCGAGGTCCAGCGCCGACAGATGACGACGCTCGAGGCCGACAACCTGTGCGCCGTCGAGGTGCCGGGGACCTTCGACGACTGCCAGGACCTGGTCAAGGCGGCGTTCGCCGACGAGGCGTTCCGCGACGAGGTGCACCTGGCCGCCATCAACTCGATCAACTGGGCCCGGGTCATGGCGCAGGTCACCTACTACGTGACGTCGCACCTCGCCGTGTCGCCCGACGGCGGGCCGGTGACCTTCGTGGTCCCGACCGGCAACTTCGGCAACGTGCTGGCCGCCTGGGTCGCCGCCCGGTGCGGCCTGCCGGTCGACCGTCTGGTGGTGGCGTCGAACCGCAACGACGTCCTCACCCGGTTCTTCAGCACCGGGACGATGGCGATCGCCGAGGTGGTCCCGACGACGAGCCCGTCGATGGACATCCAGGTGAGCTCGAACCTGGAACGGTTGCTGTTCGAGGTCCTGGGCCGTGACGGCGCCGCCGTGGCCGAGCTGCTCGGATCGTTCCGCGCGGACGGGACCGTGTCGGTCGACGAGACCGTGCTCGGACGGCTCCGCAGCGAGTTCGACTGCGGCCGCCTCGACGACGAGTCGGCGGCCTCCGTGATCCGGTCGGTCCACGACCGCACCGGCCTGGTGGTGGACCCCCACACGGCGATCGGCATCGGGGTCGCCGAACTGCTCGACGCCGAGGGGACGTGGTTCGACCCGTCGGTGCCCGTCGTCTGCGCCGCCACCGCCCACCCGGCGAAGTTCCCGGACGCGGTGGAGGCGGCCGTCGGGATCCGACCCGAGCTGCCGGCGCGGCTCGCCGACCTGTTCGAGCGGCCCGAGCGGTTCGAGCGGGTGGCGTCCGACCTGGGGGCGCTCGAGGCGCTGGTCCGGGCCCGACGGGGCTGAACGGTCCCCGGGCGACGGGGTGGTTGTCCCCGCCCGTCCCGCTCGTCTACAGTGACGGCAGTTCCTCCGGCGCACGGCCGATGGGCGGCGATCAGCGGATCGTCAGTCGTACCGGCCGGTCTCGTGCCCCCTCGCTCCTCCGACTCCCCGGCCGCGGCCCGGGTGTCCTCCGGTTCGAGGACCCGACGAGACGGTGTCGAGCTCCACGATCCACACGGTGCGCCCCGGCGTGCCGGGGGGCGGGGAGTGGGAGCCGCGACGGACCGTCACCCACGGCGGATCCCGTCGGGCAGTGGGTCCCGCAACGTCGCAGGACCAGTCGATGCCCCCGGAACGGGGGTCAGGATCCCTCCGTCGACGGGGGGCGAACACGAGGAGACACGTGAGTCTCGACGCAGTTGATCTCGAGAGCCTCGAGCGCAAGGACCGGGCGGAGCTCGCCACGATCGCCACGACGCTCGGCGGCAGGCCGACGAGCCGGACCAGGAAGGCCGACATCATCGGCATGATCCTGGAGCTCGTCGGTGCGGACGGTGGCCCCGCCGGGGAGGGTGCGGCACCGGGCGGTGACGCCCCGGTCGTCGCCGCCGAGCCCGCTCCGAGGGACGACGCAGCCGGTGACGAGCCGGGCGGTGACGCTCCGGACCCGACCGCCGGTGCCGGTTCCACCGGCGACGACGCCACGGAGGGGTCGTCCGACGGTGCCGAGCCGGGCACCGCCGCGCCACGAGGTGAGCGCCGTGAGGGCGGGCAGCAGCGCCAGGACCAGGGCCGTCACGGTGGTGACGGCGAGCAGGGGGAGTCCGGCAACCGCCGGCGCCGCCGCCGGGGTCGCAACCGCGGTGGCGACCGTGAGCGGCCCGACGAGGGTCCGGACCCGCAGTGGGACGGCGAGCCCGTCGAGGCGTCGGGTCACCTCGACCTGCGGGACGAGGGCTTCGGCTTCCTGCGGGTGAAGGGTTTCCTCCCCAGTCGGGACGACCTCTACGTCTCGCAGAAGCAGGTCCGCCAGCTCGGACTGCGCAAGGGCGACCACGTCACCGGTGCCGGTCGGCCGGCCACCCGGAACGAGAAGAACGGTGCGCTGCTCCGTATCGACACCGTGAACGGGGTCGACCCGGAACAGGCCCGTCGCCGCCCACGCTTCGAGGACCTCACCCCGTTGTTCCCGGACTCCAGGCTCCGGCTCGAGCGGTCCGACCAGCCCGCCGACATGACCTCGCGGATCATCGACCTCATCTCGCCGATCGGCAAGGGGCAGCGCGGGCTCATCGTCTCGCCGCCCAAGGCCGGCAAGACCACGGTGATGAAGACGATCGCCCAGTCGATCGAGCAGAACAACCCCGAGGTCCACCTCATGGTGTTGCTCGTCGACGAGCGACCCGAGGAGGTGACCGACATGCGGCGCTCGGTGCGCGGCGACGTGCTGGCGTCGACGTTCGACCGTCCCTCGGACGAGCACACGAAGGTGGCGGAGCTCGCCATCGAGCGGGCCAAGCGACTCGTCGAGGAGGGCCGGGACGTCGTCATCATCCTCGACGGCATCACCCGTCTGGCCCGGGCCTACAACCTGGCCGCGCCGGCGACGGGGCGGATCATGTCGGGCGGCATCGACACCGGTGCGCTCTACCCGCCCAAGAAGTTCTTCGGTGCGGCGCGCAACGTCGAGGAGGGTGGATCGCTCACCATCCTCGCCACGGCGCTCGTGGAGACCGGCTCCAAGATGGACGAGGTCATCTTCGAGGAGTTCAAGGGCACCGGCAACATGGAGCTCCGCCTGGACCGGCGCGCCGCCGAGAAGCGCATCTACCCGGCGATCGACGTCGACGCGTCGTCCACCCGGCACGAGGAGCTCCTGTTCGACCGCGACCAGCTCCAGCAGGTCTGGAAGCTGCGCCGGGTGCTCTCCGGACTCGCCAACGAGGGCAACCCGGGGGCCGGCCTCGAGCTGCTGATCGACCGCATGAAGTCGTTCCCGAGCAACGACGTCTTCCTGGCCGAGATCGCCAAGGCCCCGGGGGTCCCGGGCTGAGCCACGTGGCGCCGGGGTCGGGTGGGCCGCCATACTGACCCACCGTGACCCGGCTGCGAGCCGGACCACACGACCGACGAAGTCGGCCCCGCTCGGAAACCGGGGCTGCGAAGGGAAGCACGATGAAGCAGGGCATCCACCCCGACTACCGGTACGTGGTGTTCCAGGACACGTCCTCCGGTGACACGATCCTCACCCGGTCGACGATCGAGACGTCCGAGACGACCACGTGGACCGACGGTCAGGAGTACCCGCTGGCCAAGGTCGAGATCTCGGCCTTCACGCACCCGTTCTTCACGGGCCAGATGAAGATCGTCGACACCGCCGGTCGCGTGGAGCGCTTCGAGCGCCGCTACGGCAAGCGTCGCAAGGCTGCGAAGGCGGCGCCCGAGGCCGAGGCCGAGTCGACCCCCGAGGCCACCGAGTCCGCTCCGGCCGACGAGTCCTGACCCGGTCGCGGTCCGGCCCCGTGGCCGTCGGCGACGACCGCCGGGTCGAGCTCCGCTCCACGGCCCTCGTCGGGCTGGTCCGTTCGCTCGACGGCACCGAGGTCGACCGGTCGTCGGTCGAACCCGTCGGTCGCACCGGTGTCGGCACCGTCCGTGACGGTGTCGCCGACGTCTACGTCGACGGAGGCGGTGTCGCCGTCCTCGCCGGGGCGCTGCTGTGGGCCGACCGCCGGGGTGCCGAGTCCCTCCGGGTGATCCTCGACGACCCGGCGACGGACCCCGCCCTGACGGCGCGGCTCGCCTCGAGGTTCACCACGCCGGTCTCGGTCCTCGAGCGCACCGGAGCGACGGCGACCCCGGTCGAGCCGGCTCCCGATCCCGGCCCGGTCCCGCTGCTCGCCGACGACGACCACCTGCGCTCCCTGCTCGCCGAGGCCGGGCTGGAGGTGGTCGAGGAGCACGGGGTGGTCACGGGCGAGCTGCGGGGTCTGGAGGTGGCTCGACTGGTCCTGTGGCCGACCGGGACCGGCGGCGACGGTGCCGTGCACCTCGAGACCGGTGTCGGCCGCTTCGACCGGGACGCCACGGCGGCGGTGCGGCCCGAGGAGTCCCCACGTGACGCGCTGCGCCGTGTGGTCGACGCCGTGGCGCCGCACCGGGTCGCCGGCGCGTCCGGCCACCCGGCGTCGACGCTGGCCCGGGAGCGCTGGCTGCGGAGCGAGCTGCTCGACGACCCGTCGCTCCTGGGCGCCGGCGCGGACGCGCTCGTCCCGGTGGCCACGACGGTGCCGCGTGCCGGGGTCCGTGACGCCGCCCCGGCGGCGGCCACGGGTCGTTCCGAACGGGGTGACGCCCTCGTCGTGGTCTGCTCGGTCGGCGCCGACCTGGCGTTCGTCCCCGTCGCCGCAGACACCCGCGCCGCGGTCGACCCGTCGGCGCGCCTCGTGCTGGTCGTGCCCGCGCGCGACCTGCTCCCGAGCACCCGACGGCTGGCCGAACTCGTCCGGGGCGGCGCCGAGCTGGTGGGCGTCCCGGCGCCGTGGGACCCCGGGGCGACACCGTGATCGACCCGCCGGTCCTGGCGCGGCTCGAGGCCATGGAGGCCGAGCTCGCAGCGTGCGGGGACCTGCTCGCCGACCCGGAGGTGGTCGCCGACCGGGAGCGGTACGTGGCCACCACGCGCCGGTACCGGTCCCTCGAGCAGGTGGCGGACACCCTGCAGCGGTGGCGATCCGCCCGGGCGGACGTGGCCGCCGCGGGCGAGCTGCTCGCGGAGACCGCCGGTCCCGACGCCGAGCAGCTCCGGGTCGAGGTGGCGGAGGGGGAGACCCGGGTGGCGACGATCGAGGCCGAGCTGCGCTCGCTGCTGCTCCCACCCGACCCGTTCGCCGACCGCGACGTGATCGTGGAGATCCGCGGCGCGGAGGGCGGTGAGGAGGCCAACCTCTTCGCGCGTGACCTCTGCGACATGTACCGGGCCTGGGCCTCACGGCGGGGCTGGGACGTCGAGCTGCTCGACGAGTCGGTCTCGGACCTCGGAGGCTACGACGAGGTGACCTTCCGCTGCTCCGGCGACGGGGTGTGGGCGCGCCTCAAGTTCGAGGCCGGTCCCCACCGGGTGCAGCGCGTCCCCGTCACCGAGTCCCAGGGTCGGGTGCACACCTCCTCGGCGACCGTGGTCGTCCTGCCCGTGGCCGACGAGGTGGAGGTGGACCTCGACCCCGCCGACCTGCAGGTCGACGTCTTCCGCTCCTCCGGTCCCGGCGGCCAGTCGGTCAACACCACCGACTCGGCCGTGCGCATCACCCACCTACCGACCGGGACGACCGTGTCGATGCAGGACCAGAAGAGCCAGCTCCAGAACCGCAACCGGGCCCTGGAGGTCCTCCGCTCGCGGCTCCTGCAGCGGGCGCTCGACGAGCAGGCGGCCGAGGCGAGCGGCCAGAAGCGGTCGCAGATCGGTGGTGGTGGTCGCTCCGAGAAGATCCGGACCTACAACGTCAAGGACAACCGGGTCACCGACCACCGGATCGGCCTCACCCTGCACTCGCTCGACCGCATCCTGGCGGGGGACCTGGATGCGCTCAGCGACGCGCTGCTCGCCGACGAGCGGGAGCGCCGCCTCCGCGAGGCCACGTGAGCACCACCTGGCGGGGACTCGAGGCCTGGGCCGCCGGTGCGCTCGGCGACGGTGGGGTGGAGGGTGCCGCCCGTGAGGCCCGGTGGATGGTCGAGGAGGCCTCGGGGCACGAGGGAGCCGAGCTCGTCGAGGTCCTCGACGCCGCACCCGTCGAGCGGGCCGAGCAGCGGCTGCGTTCCATGGTGGAGCGGCGTCTCGCCGGCGAGCCGCTCCAGTACGTCCTCGGCCGGTGGGCCTTCCGTCGGCTCGACCTGGCCGTCGACCGACGGGTGCTGATCCCTCGTCCGGAGACGGAGTCCGTCGTGGACGTCGTCCTCGGTGAGGTCGACCGCCTGCTGGGGCCCGACGGTGGTTCCGGCGGCGACCAGGTGCTGGTGGTGGACCTGGGGACCGGGTCCGGGGCGATCGCCCTGGCGGTGGCCTCCGAGCGGGTGCGGACGCAGGTGTGGGCCACCGACCTCAGCGAGGACGCCCTGGTGGTGGCGACCGCCAACCTGGCCGGTCTCGGCCGGGCGGCCGCCCGCGTCCGCACGGCGCAGGGATCGTGGTTCGAGGCGTTGCCGGAGGAGCTGCGCTCGACCGTCGGCGTGGTCGTGTCCAACCCGCCCTACGTCGACCCGGACGCAGCCCTGCCGGCCGAGGTCCACGACTGGGAACCGCACGGCGCGCTGTACGCGGCCGACCGCGGCCGGGCCGACCTCGAGGTGCTCCTCACCCGGGCCGGCCCGTGGCTCCGTGACGACGGCGCCCTGGTGTGCGAGCTCTCCCCCGAGCAGGCCGGGTGGGCCCGGGAGCTGGCGGGTCGCCACTTCGGCACCGTCGAGGTGCTGGACGACCTGTCGGGTCGGGCGCGGGTGCTGCTCGCCCGCGGCCCTCGGTTCGCACCCGGCCCCGACGGCTCGCCGTCGGAGTAGGGTCGGACCAGGAGGTCTGCCATGCCGACGAGCAACGAACAGGATCCTGCCGTCCTCGACGGAGTGCCCTACTTCGCCGACGTCGGCCCCGAGGAGCGCCGTCGGATCCTCGCCCTGTCGAGCCCGCGGGAGGTCGCCGCCGGCGAGCTGCTCCTCGACCAGGGGGACACGGCGCTCGAGTGCTTCCTCGTGCTCTCCGGGTCCGTGTCCGTCTACGTCCGTGGCGAGTACGTGGCCTCCGTCGGGCCGGGCTCGATGGTGGGGGAGATGGGGCTCGTCGACCACCGACCCCGCACCGCATCGGTCGTGGCCGACCAGCCGACGCGGCTGCTCGCGTTCCGCAACCGGGAGTTCCGCACGCTGCTCGACGAGATGCCCCGGGCCTCGGAGCACATCCTCGCCGAGCTGCAGGGCCGGCTCGACCGCAACCGCGGCGACTGACGCGCCGCTCCGACGCCGGAGGGCTGGCGTCGCCTCAGTCGTCGACGAGGAGCTCGACCCCGTCCACGCGGACGGTCCGGCCGCCCACGTCGGTCGTCTCGAGCAACGCCATCACGTCCGGGTCGTGCGAGACCGCCCAGGTCCGCTGCCCCTCGGCGGTGGTGCAGGTCGCGTGGGCCCGGTGCGGCGACCCGTCCCGCTCGTGCATCACGGTCCACCCCTCGATCACGGCGGTGCCACGGTGCTCGTCGAGGACCGTGCGGCCCGGGACGGCGTCGATCTCGGCCTGCGGTCGGGCGTGACGGAAGCCCGACGCGGGCGGGGTGGTCGAGTAGACGCCGAAGGCGTGCTTGTCGACGTTGCCGCCGTTGGCCGTGACGAGGCCGGTGCTGCCGGGGTCGGCCCGGAGGACGTCGACCATGGCGGCGAGCGCGTGGCTGACCGGGTTGTTCCACGGTCCACCCGCGAAGGGGAGCCCGCCGTAGACGGTGAGCTGCCGGTCCGGGTCGATCCGCAGCTCACGGCACGCGAGCTGCACCGCCGAGGGGAAGCACGAGTACAGGTCCACGTGGGCGACCTCGTCGACGCCCACCCCGGCGAGCTCGAGCGCGAGGTTCCCGGCGATCCCGATCGCCGGTGAGCTGACGAGGTCCCGCCGTTCCGAGAGCACGCGGTCCACGCCGTCGGTGCCGGCGTGGACGAAGACCCACCTGTCCGTGGGCACGCCGAGGGCCCGGGCACGCTCGGCGGAGCAGACGACCAGGCCGGCGGCCATGTCCACGTCGGGGTTGGCGACCATCCGCTTGGTGTACGGGAACCCGACGGTGCGGTTGTCGGGGGTGGGGGTGGTGAGCTCCTCGGCCGACAGCTCCTCCCGCCGCCACGCGAACGGGTTGGCGGCGGCGACCCGTGAGAACGCCGACCACATCCCGCCGACGACGCGGAGGTGCTCCTCGAGCGACCGTCCGCTGTCGTGCCAGAGCGCCGTCTCGAACAGCGGGTAGGCCTGGGTCGGCATGGCCACGCCGACGGCCAGCTCGGCGGGGTGGCCGAAGCTGAACGACCCGTCCTCGTCCCAGTCGGCGCGGACGTCCTCGGACTGGACCGTCCACTCCGGCCGGCCCCCGGCCCGCTTGGTGGCCATGCGGGTCCGGTAGGCCTCGCCGCCGACCACCACCCCGAGGTCGGCCTCGCCGGCGGCGATGGCTGCGGCCAGCCGGTTCACGAGCATCTGCGGAGTGTTCCCGCCCATCGACGGGTACCAGGTGGTGGCCGTCGCCCCGTGGCGCTCGGCCAGGAGGCGTCCCGGGTCCCGGTAGCCCCAGGAGATCACGGGCACCACGGCCACGACGTCGACGTGGCCGAGCAGTCCGGGAGCGCCGGCGTCGGCGGCCGCAGCCTGCAGCGCCAGGTCCATCAGCTCGAGCGGCTCGAGGGGCGCCGCGCCCTGGTCGGTCCGCTGCAGGTGCTGGCCCACCCCGATCACGACGGGTGTGCGGGGGTCGATCCGGGCGTCGGTCACGGTCACCTCCTGCTCGGCGCCTCGGTGGTCGCCGGCTCGCAGCACCGGCGGCCCGGTGCCGTCCCGACTGTAGAGGGGTGGCCCGGACGGCGGGGAACGAGCCGACGGGTAGTCTGGCGACGGATCGTCCGGCCCCGCGGTGGGTCGGCGCCGAGTGCGCCCGGACCCGGGTGCGTCCGACGAACGAACCGAGGAGCGCTGCGACCGATGCCCTGGCCCACGGAACGAGACACCGAGGTGTTCGACCTGATCGACCGGGAGGTCGAGCGGCAGAACCACGGACTCCAGCTGATCGCGTCGGAGAACTTCACCTCGCCGCAGGTGATGGAGGCGGTCGGGTCCGTGCTGACCAACAAGTACTCCGAGGGCTACCCCTCCAAGCGGTACTACGGGGGCAACGAGGTCGTCGACGAGGTCGAGGACCTGGCCCGGCGGCGGGTCTGCGAGCTGTTCGGCGCGGAGCACGCCAACGTGCAGCCCCACTCCGGCGCCAACGCCAACCTGGGCGTGTACCTGGCCCTGCTGGAGCCGGGCGCGACGGTGCTCGGGTTGAGCCTGGACCACGGCGGCCACCTGACCCACGGATCACCCGTCAACATCTCGGGGCGCTTCTACGACTTCGTGTCCTACGGGGTGACGCCGGGTGAGGAGCGGATCGACCTGGACCAGCTCCGCGACCTGGCGCTCGAGCACCGGCCCGCGATGATCGTCGCCGGGGCGACGGCCTACCCCCGGACGATCGACCCGGCACCGATCCGCGAGATCTGCGACGAGGTCGGTGCGCTCTTCATGTTCGACGCCGCCCACATCGCCGGCCTGATCGCCGGCGGAGCGCACCCGAACCCCGTGCCACTCGCCGACGTGGTCACCTTCACCACGCACAAGACGCTGCGGGGGCCGCGCGGCGGCTGCATCCTCACCCGGTCCGAGCACGCGGCCGCCATCGACAAGGCGGTGTTCCCCGGACTGCAGGGCGGTCCGCTCGAGCACGTCGTCGCCGGCAAGGCCGTCGCCTTCCGGGAGGCGGCCACTCCGGAGTTCCGCGACTACGCGC
>CAIQNH010000090.1 GCA_903873135.1 uncultured Actinomycetes bacterium | reverse complement strand
CTCTCCCGGACGACGCGGTCGGAGCGCTCCGAGGACGTGCAGGCTCGATGCCACGCTGAACCGGTCGTGTCCGAGGAGGACCTCCTCGGGTTGTTCGCCGATCCGGAGCCGGCTGATCTGGACGATCCCGCCGAGCCGGTGTTCCCGGGAGCTCGTCGGGAACCCGGCGACGTCCACGTCGCTGTCGCTCCGCGCCGGCTGGATGCCCGCCCGGTCCCCGGTGGACTCGATCGTCCCGGACCGGTGGGTGAGGGCCGGCCCCGGACGGGGGTGGACCAGCACCTGCTCGCCGCTCAGGTCGGTCGGCGAGAGGCGGTCGCTGACCACCAGCCACCCGCTGTCCACGAGCTCGACGACGAGCCACCCGACCAGCTCGTGGGCGCCGACGACGAGGACGGCGGGAGCGTCCTCGTCGGGTGCCAGGGTCGTGCCGTTCAGGAACTGGACGCCCCGGTGCGCCAGTGCCAGGAGTTCACCCCAGCCGTGCCGGAGGGCGGCCTCGGCCGCCGGGTCGTCCAGTTCGCATCGGACGGTGAGGTGACCGTCGGCGTCGACCCGGACCTCTCCGAGACCCTCGAACCGACCCGTCCACTCGGGCCCGGATCGGTCGAGCTGGATCGTCGGTTCGCCGGACTCCTCCACGGCCGGACCCTACCGACCCCGTCCGTGCCCGGACGAGCCGACGTCAGCGGGTGCTCGGCGCGCGGCGTCGAGTGGCGCGGTTGAGCGGTCGAACGGCGCTACCGTGGCCTCCGAGGAAGCCCCCCAACCCTCCGGGAGACCACCGTGGACCGTGGAGCGAACGAGCCGAGCGAGGAGTCGACGAAGGCGTGGGAGCGCCCCCTGCTCGTGCGGCTCTCCAGCAGTGGCGCCTCCGAGAACGGCGTCGTCAAGGGGTTCACCGAGGCGAAGTCGTTCCCGACCAAGGGTGGCGACGTCCTGTACGGGTACACCCCCGCCTCCCCCTGATTCCCGGCGGATCCGCCGTCACCTCCGAGCCGGGCGGATCACCGTCGGTTCGAGAGCACGGCCACGTTGAGGCGGGCAGCGTCGGCGACGAGCTGGTGAGCCGGCGAACCACCGGCTGCAGCCACGTCGGCCACGTCTGAGTAGATCTCGACGTTGCGGTCGACGACCTGCTCGACGACCCGGGCCGCAGTCGTCCCGGCCTCCTGCGCGGACGTTCCCCGCTCGACGAGCATCGCCGTGACCGCCATGCCCAGGTAGGTCTCGGAGGCCGAGGCCCCGTCGTCCCGGAACTGCACGTCGGCGATGGCGATGCCGTCGTCGATGGGCCTGATGCTCGGTGGTCGCTGCTGCCGGGGTCGTCGACCGTCGACCTGGAGCACCAGGTCGTGGGGGAGTTCGATCCGGACGGGCACGCAGTTGGCGGTCCGGGTCCCCTCGTGGAGGAAGCCGAACCAGATCGCCAGGTCGAGCGCGTCCCGGGACCACGCGTACCTGACGGCGAACTCGGGCCACACACCGGTGGGACGGGCGGTGATCGAGAGCGCCCCTCGGGAGATCGAGAACTGTTCGGCGTCCGGATGGTGGTTCGCCAGGTCGACCACGGGCATCAGCACACCGATTCGGCCCGCCGGTGGTTCAGCTCGTCGGACGTGGATGGCCCGCGACCCGAGGAAGGCCCGGACCGGGTCGACGGGGATCGACTCGGCTGGCTGCGCCCGGGTGGAGGCGAGGGCGGTGACGAGGTCGGGGTCGGAGGAGGCAGCGACTCTCGGGCTGAGCGGAGCGAACCGTTCGATCTTCCGGCAGTGGCGGAAGAGCTGGTCCACGAGCTCGTGGGCCCGACGGGTGTCGGGCTCGAGCTCCCGGACGGCGTCGGGGTCGGTCCACGCCTCCTCGGGGACGAGCACGCGCTCGGGAACGACGATCCGTTCCCCACCCTCGGAGTCGGGATTCCGGACCTCGAGGTGGAGGTCGTGGTCCCGCTCCACCAGGGTGACACCGGGGTCGAGGTGCCCACCCGCACGCTCCACCAGCTGGACGGTCTCCCGCAGGATCGCTGCGACCTCCGGGTCGTCGGCGTCGACGTGGTCGGCAGCACTCACCGGAGGTCCACCACCGTCGGAACCGCTGCGGGTTCGAGGAGTCGACCATCGGGAGCGGCACCTGCCGCAGCGGGAACTGGTCGGTTGCGGCCTGCGGTGCGGTCCTCGATCCTGCCGAACACGGCGAGCGCCCCGCCCGTGAGCAGCACGGTCGCCAGCACGTACACGGCGACCGGGTCGGCCGAGCCGGTCGAACGCTCGGCGAGCCGCCAGGCCAGGACTCCGGCCGGCGCGCTCCACAGGTACAGGGTCAGGGTCCGGGGCGTGATGCGGTCGAGCACCGGGGCGGCCCGCTCGCCGAGCGCGCGGAGCTGCGGCTGGAGGGCCAGCACGGCGACGAGCCAGCCGGCGGCCACGCAGGTGTGTCCGACGAGGTCGTGGTTGAGGTCCCGGGTCCCCCGGGCGAACGCCGTCCACCCGCCGGTCACGGCCACGAGGAGGACGAGCCCGGCGGTGGCGGGCCGCAGCCACGGGCGCGGGCCGGACGGACTCCGGTCGCTCCGCCGGAGCAGGGTGCCGTCGGCGTAGCCGAACCCGGCGCACAGGAAGATCCCGTACATGGGGACGTACAGGACCTCGATCGTCACCGGTGTCCAGAGTCGGTCGACCGCGTTGAGCGCTGCGAAGGCCACCACGCACAGGAGCGCAGGCGCCAGCGGTCGTCGACGGTGCAGCTCGACGAGCGCAGGCGCCAGCACGAGCAGCACCACGAACGTGGACGCGAACCACAGGTGCGACCCCAGGTCGGTGAGCGCTGGTGCCAGCCGAGGTTGCACCACCGGTACCAGGGAGTCGACCATCCGCAGGGGCCGCAGGGTCCAGGCGTCGCCCCCCCACCAGAGGGCGCCGAACGCCAGCACCACCAACCCGGTCGCGAGCAGGACCCAGTAGGGCACGAGCAGTCGACGGAGTCGGTCGTGGTGGAACCCGGCAGCGCCGTGGCGCCGCACCGAGGGCGCGGCCAGCGCACCAGCGGTGAAGAAGACGAGCGGCATGCCCGGCAGGATCCACGACGGCAGGGGCCACCAGAGGCTGCCGGTCGTCGCAGCGCCGTGGATGACGAGCACCCGCAGGATCGCCACGACGCGCACCAGGTCCAGGAATCGGTCGCGACCGCCGGTGGACTCGTCGACCTGCGGACCGGCCCCGGCCAGGGCGGAGCTGGTCCGGGGCGGACTGATCCTCGGGCCTGCCACGTGGGCGACGCTAGCCACTCGGCCGGGGTCCTCCGACAGGGTGGGCCACCACGGGGGCCCGGGCGTCGACGGACGACGCGTCGTCGGTCGCTAGGGTGGCCCCGTGCGTCGCGCGCTGGTCGTCCTCGATGTGGTCGTCGTGGCCCTGATCCTCGTGCAGGCAGCGCTCGCCGGTCAGCACCTCTACGGAGGTGCAGCCATCTCGGTCCACGGTTTCGTGGGCAACGGGACGTTCGCCGTCGCCGTCGTGGCGGCGTTCGTGGCGTTGGCGGCGAAGGTGCCGGTGTGGGTCCTCTCGCTGAACGGCCTGCTGGCGCTGCTGCTGTTCTTCCAGACCGGTCTCGGCTACGTCGGACGTGACAGCACGCTCGCAGCGTCCTGGCACATCCCACTCGGCGTCACGAGCTTCGGGTTGTCGGTGGCGGCACTGGTCGGTGGCGTGCTCGTGGTGACGGGTCTCCTGGGTTCACGGGCTCCGTCCGACAGCTCACGGCCTGCGTCGGATCCCGTCTGAGGGATCTGCGGGCCGGACCGAGCGCACCGCCTCGGCCAGGAACGGTCGGGGAGGGTTGAGTTCCCGCCCCGCGACCGTGAGCGCGTCCTCGGCGCTGTAGCCGTGGTGGCGGACCAGCCAGGCGGCCGCCACCGTGGGCGTGCGGTTCTCGGCGGCGACGCAGTGGACGTAGGTGGTGCGGCCGGCGAGGTGCTGGTCCTGCACGTGGTCGGCGACGTCCTCGAGGAGGAGCACCAGGTTGGGATTGTCCTCCACCTCGGTGTCGTGGAGGCCGACGACCAGGTGGTCCACTCCGATCGGGACGTCGGCGACCCCCATCCGGCACAGGGAGACCACCGACACCGCACCGTCGGCCAGGGCTGCGTCGAGGGTGACCACGTCGCCGAAACGGACCCGGTGCAGTTCGGCGTCCCGTCCGGACGGGGGTGACGGGAGCTCGAGGTAGTGCTCGACCATGGACGACCGGCCCGGCCAACCGTGGGGGTCGGGCCGGCCACCGTTGGCGGCCAGCCGGGACAGGGCGTCCAGGTCTGCGGCGACCAGCCGCGGCTCAGGTCGGTGCCCGTGACCGTGGAGGATGCGCTGCCACTCGGTGGGGACGGCGGTGGCACCCCACCGTGACCCCAGGAGCGCGCCGGCGATGGCTGCCACGGTGTCGGTGTCGCCACCGGCCCGGACGGCCTGCTCGAGGGCGAGGCGGAGGTGCCGACCGGCGTCGGGGCCCTCGGGGACCGGGGTGCTGCACGCTGCGGCGAGGGCGGCCTGGAAGGCGTGGACCACCCAGCCGTTGTGGGGGAAGTCGAGCGGCGTGGCCGAGGCGGCCTCGTCGATCCGGCTCGCCCACCGGCTCCGCCGGTCGGCGTCCAGGTGATCCAGTCCGACCCGCACGGCCTCGGCGAACGACCAGGGCTGATCGCTGGCCGGTGCGTGGTGCGCCTGGTGGTCGATCGCCACGCACCACAGCACGCATGCGTCCCGGCAGTCCGGGTCGGCGTGGGTGAGCGCCGAGACGGTGGCGGCCAGCTCGGCGATCCGCTCCGGGTGACCGGGCGCGGCGAGCGCCACCGGAGCCGTCCGCATGAGCGACCCGTTCCCGGCGGAGTGGTCGGGCCGGGAGCGGGCGAACTCGGCGGCGATGTCGAGCAGGTCGCCGTCCTGCGACAGCACCGCTCGTGTCTGGTTGCCGACGTCTGCAGGCCCACCTGCGAACCACTCGCGGAAGTTGGCGGCGATCCGGCCGACGTCCGGGCTCCCCTCGGCCAGGACGGCGAGGATGCACGCGGCCATCTGGGTGTCGTCGGTCCACTCGCCGGGTGCCCAGTTGAACGCACCGCCACCCACGGGGTGGACCGGCTCGTCCGCCGGGAGCGGCGGTCCGAACTCGTACCCGGCGCCCAGGGCGTCCCCGGCTGCGGCGGCGAGCACGGCACCCACCAGGCGATCGGTGACCACTCGGGCGGACGTCGGTCGGTGGCTGT
>CAIQNH010000089.1 GCA_903873135.1 uncultured Actinomycetes bacterium | reverse complement strand
TTCAAGGTGATGGTGCAGACCCTGCACCGCGCCGGGATCGAGGTGATCCTCGACGTCGTGTACAACCACACCGCGGAGGGCGGTTCGGGCGGGCCGGTGCTCAGCCTCAAGGGGCTGGACAACCGGGCCTACTACCGGCTGGATCCCGCCGACGAGTCGGTGTACGTGGACTACACGGGGACGGGCAACAGCCTGAACATGCGCCACCCGCACGTGCTGCAGCTCATCATGGACAGCCTCCGGTACTGGGTGGAGGAGATGCACGTCGACGGCTTCCGGTTCGACCTGGCGGCGGCGCTCGCCCGGGAGCTGCACGACGTCGACCGGCTGTCGGCGTTCTTCGACCTGATCCAGCAGGATCCGGTCATCAGCCGGGTGAAGCTGATCGCCGAGCCGTGGGACGTGGGGGAGGGCGGCTACCAGGTCGGCAACTTCCCGCCGGGCTGGTCGGAGTGGAACGGCCGGTACCGGGACTGCGTCCGCGACCTGTGGTGCCTGGGTCGACCGGTGCTCGGGGAGTTCGCCTCCCGACTCACCGGCTCCTCGGACCTCTACGAGCACGACGGTCGGCGACCGCACGCCAGCATCAACTTCGTCACGGCGCACGACGGGTTCACGCTCGCCGACCTCGTCGCCCACGAGCAGAAGCACAACCTGGCCAACGGCGAGGACAACCGTGACGGCACCGACGACAACCGGTCGACCAACTGCGGGGTGGAGGGTCCGACGGAGGACCCCGAGGTCCTCGCCCGGCGGGATCGCCTGCGCCGCAACCTCGTGGCGACGCTCCTGCTGTCCCAGGGGGTGCCGATGCTGCTGTCCGGCGACGAGCTCGGGCGCACCCAGCAGGGGAACAACAACGCCTACGCCCAGGACAACGAGGTCTCCTGGCTGGACTGGGAGCGGGTCGACGACGAGTTCCTCGCCTTCACCCGACGCGTCGTGGCGCTCCGGGCCGCGGAGCCGACCCTCCACCGGCGACGGTTCCTCACCGGGGGACCGGTCGACGAGGCCGGTCGTCCCGACGTCGTGTGGTTCCGGCCGGACGGCGGGGAGATGGCCTCGGAGGACTGGGGCGAGGGTGACTCCGGCGTGGTGGTCTGGCTGAACGGCGTGCTGGGGGAGACGGACAAGCGGCGCGCCCCCGTGGTGGGTCGGTCGCTGATCGTCGCGGTCAACGCCTCGTGGTCGGAGGTCGGACTCCGCCTCCCGGAGCAGCGGTGGGGTGGGACCTGGGAGGTGCTCCTCGACACGACCGACCCCGGGTCCGTCGACGTCCGTCACCCGGCGGGTGCGGCGCTGGCGCTACCTGCCGCCGCCGTCCTCGTGCTCGGTGAGGTGCCGTCCGGGTGAGCCGGCCGGGGTCACGCTCCAGCGTCCGCCGGTGCGGCTGAGACCGACCTCCACGTCGAAGGCGGCCCGCAGCAGTCCTGCGTCCAGCACCTCCTCGACGGGCCCCGCCGCCAGCACCCGTCCACCGCCGAGCGCGAGCAGGTGGCTCGCGGACGGCGGGATCTCCTCGACGTGGTGCGTCACCAGCACGACGGTCGGTGAACCCTGTCGCACCACTGCCTCGAGTCGGTCCACCAGCTCTTCCCGACCGCCCAGGTCGAGTCCGGCCGCCGGCTCGTCGAGGAGCAGCAGGTCGGGCCCGGCCACCAGGGCCCGCGCCAGGAGGACGCGCTGGCGCTCGCCGGAGCTGAGCGAGCCGAACCGTCGTCCGGCGGTGTGGCCGACGTGCTGGTGCTCGAGCGCCTCGCGGGCCCGATCGCGGTCGGCGTCGGTGTAGGTGTGCCACCACGGCTCGAGCGCGGCGTGCAGCGCCGTGACGACCACGTCGACCGGGTCGAGGTCACCCCGGACCTGGTCGGCCATGGCCGAGGACACCAGCGCGACCCGTCGACGCAGCGCCCGCACGTCGGTGCGTCCCAGTCGGGCGCCGAGCACCTCGACGGTGCCCCGGCTCGGGTGTTCGTAGAGCGCTGCGATGCGGGCGAGCGAGGTCTTGCCGCACCCGTTCGGCCCGAGGACGACCCAGGACTCGCCGGGTCGGACCGTCCAGTCGACGGCGTCGAGCAGGTCGCGACCGTCGCGGCGCAGCCCCACGCCGGTGAGTCTCAGGACGGGAGCGGTGCTCACCCGTCGTCCTCCCCGAGCAGGTGCGCCTGCCAGGTCGACCACATCGCTGCGTACCGTCCCCCGAGCGCGACCAGCTCGTCGTGGGTGCCGAGCTCGACCACCCGGGCGGCTCCGCCGGCGGTGGTCCGATCGACCACGGCGATGCGGTCAGCCCGCCGGGCGGTCGACAGGCGGTGCACGATGATCACGGCCGTCCGCCCGACCAGGAGGGTGTCGAGCGCGGACTCGACCCGCTGCTCGGACTGCGGATCGAGGTTCGACGTGGCCTCGTCGAGGATCAGGACGCGGGGCTCGGCGAGGAACGCCCGGGCGAGTCCGAGGAGCTGACGTTCACCTGCGGAGAGCGAGACCCCGCGCTCGTGGACCGGGGTGTCGTAGCGCTCCGGGAGCCGGTCGACGAGCTCGCGCACCCCGACGGCGGTGCACGCCCGGTCGAGGTCGGCGTCGTCGGCCTCGGGTCGACCGATGGTGAGGTTCTCCCGCACCGTGCCGTGGAACAGGAACGGCTCCTGGGGCACCACCCCGAGCTGGCGCCGCAGCGACGGGATGGTGACCGTCCGCACGTCCACGTCGTCGACGAGGACGGAGCCCGACGTGGGGTCGTCGGCGCGGGCGAGGAGCTTGGCGACGGTCGACTTGCCGGCCCCGGTCGGACCCACCACGGCCAGGGTCTCCCCGGCCTCGACGACCAGGTCGAGGTGGTCCAGGACCAGGGGTCCGGTCGCGCCGTCGGTGCCGGTCCGGTAGCGGAAGCTGACGTCGCGCAGCTCGAGCCGCCCGGTGATCGGCGCGAGGGCGACGGCGTCGGGGGCCTCGGTCACGCCGGGTTCCTCGGCGAGGAGTTCGGCCAGCTTCCGGGAGGAGGACCGTCCCTGCTGGTAGGTGGTGGCGAGCTGCACGAGCTGCTGCACCGGTGCGAACAGCAGACCGAGGAACAACAGGAAGCTGAACAGTCGGCCCAGACTCAGGTCGCCCGCCCGCACCTGTGCGCCCCCCACGCCGAGCACGAGCACCTGGGCGAACACCCCGAGCGTCTCGCCGATCGAACCGAAGATCGCCCCCTGTCGGGCGGTCACCAGGTTGGAGCGGTAGTAGGCCTCCGAGAGCTGCTCGTGGCGTCGGAGGCTGTGGGCCTGCCGTTGGAACGCCGCCACGGTCCGGATGCCCGCGAGGTGCTCCTGCAGGTCGGCGAAGACGAGGGCCACCCGGTCCCGGACCGTGTCGTAGCTCCGGCTGGACGCCCGCCGGTACCAGACCGACGCCGCCACGAGCGCCGGCACCACGCCGAGCAGGATCACGAGCCCCATCGTCAGGTCGAGCCACAGGACGAGGACGGCGATCACCACGACCGTCAGGCCCTGGACCGCCATCTGCACGAGTCCCTCCTGGAACAGGGCGGTGAGGTTCTCGACGTCGCTCGTCATCCGGGTCGTGATCACGCCCGCAGGCTCCCGCTCGAAGTAGTCGAGCGACAGTCGCTCGAGGTGGGTGAACACCCGGACCCGCAGTCGTTCGACGAGTCGCTCGCCGATCCGCACGGTCAGGTTCCCCCGTGCCCATCCGAGCACCACGTTGGCGGCGATCACCCCGAGGTAGGCCAAGGACACCAGCACGACGACCCGGAAGTCGCCGGCGGTGATGCCCCGGTCCACGCCGACCTGGACGAGCAGCGGTCCTGCGAGCAGCGCGGCCGTCTCGGCGGCCACCAGCAGGAGCGCCAGCACGAGCCACCACCGGCTCGGCCAGAGGAACCGGCGGAAGGTGAAGGGGTCGGGCGGGCCGGGACGGTGGCTGAACGCCGGGGTGACGACCTCGTGGTCGGGCTCGCGGTCGAGGATCCCGCGGGCCCGCTCGGCCAGTTCCGGCGGGATCCCGGCGAACGGGACCCCGCCCGCGACCGGTCCGCCGAGCGGCGACCCCGGGGGTGGGCCCATGCTCACGGTGCGGGTTCCTCGTCGTCGACCAGGGTGGTCGCCAGCACCTCGCGGTAGCGCGGCGAGCGCTCGAGCAGTTCGACGTGGGTGCCCGTGGCCGCCACCACGCCGTCGTCGAGGAGCACCACGCGGGTCGCCAGGTTGATCGTCGAGAGCCGGTGGGCCACGAGGATGGTGGTGCGGCCGGCACGCACCCGGGTCAGGGCCTCGTGGATCCGGGCCTCCACGTGCACGTCGATCGCACTGGTCGCGTCGTCGAGCACCAGCACCTCGGGCTCGACGAGCAGGGCCCGGCCCAGCGCGAGCCGCTGTCGCTGCCCGCCGGACAGGGTGGCTCCCCGCTCGCCGACCGGCGTGTCGTAGCCGGACTCGGTGGCCTCGATGAACCCGGCCGCGTCGACGACCTCGGCCACCTCGCGCACCTCGTCCGGCGTCGTCCCCTCCTCGAGCAGGTCGAGCAGGTCCCCACGGCCGAACGCCAGGTTCTCGCCGAGCGTCGCCGAGAACAGGTAGGGCTCGTCGGGCACGACCGCGACCGCTCGTCGGATGTCCGCCACGGCGAGTTGCCTCAGGTCGACCCCGTCGAGTCGCACCGATCCGGAGCGCGGGTCGTAGAACCGGCAGAGCAGTCGGGCGAGCGTGGACTTGCCGCTCCCGCTGGGCCCGACGACGGCCACGGTCTCGCCCGGCTCGACCACCAGGCTGACGCCTCGCAGCAGGTCCGGTCCGTCGCCGTAGCCGAACCACACGTCGTCGACCTCGAGGCGGCCGAGGTGGGTGCGCGCCGTCACGGGGTGCGGTGGGTCGGCGACCGTCGGGACCTCGTCGAGGACCTCGAAGATCCGCTCGGCCGAGGCACGGGCCCGCTGGCCGAGGATGAGGAAGAACCCGAGGAAGCGGAACGGCACCTGGAGCAGCACGATGTAGGAGTTGAACGCCACGATGGCGCCGATCTCGAGTCGACCCTCGATCACGAGCCAGCCGCCGAGCAGCAGCACCAGGACCGACCCCAGCCGGGGCAGGTTCTCGAGCAGCGGAGCGAGCCGGGCGCGCACCGAGCCCTGCTCCACGTTGGCCCAGCGGAGCCGTCGCGCCGCCGTCGCCAGGGCGCCCACCTGCCGGGGTTCGGCCCCGAAGGCCTGGACGACGCGGACCCCGGCGATGCTCTCCTCGACCACGCTCGTGACCTCGGCCTGCCGCCCCTGGATGATCCAGCTGAGCGGGAACAGTCGGTTCCGGAGGGCGACGCCCACCACGTACACCCCGGGCAGGGCCACGACCGCTGCGATCGTGAGCGCGACGCTGGTCGCCAGCATCACCACCACGGCCAGCACGAACGACAGCAGGGCGGTCAGGATCAGGGGAGCGACGGCGAGGTAGAGCTGCACCGAGCGGACGTCGGACTGGGCCCGGCTGACGAGCTGACCGGTCTGCACCCGGTCGTAGAAGCTGAAGGACTGGTCGAGCAGGTTCCGGAACAGCAGTCCTCGGACGTCGACCTCGACCCGGTAGGCGCTGCGGTAGAGCCCGTAGCGGTAGACGACGCTCAGGACCGCGCGGGCGAGGGCCAGCACGACGAGGACCACGAGGAAGGGCTCGAGGCGAGCGTCGGTCGAGGCGATCGCGTCGTCGATGGTGACGCCGACGATCGTCGGGACCGCCACGTTGATGAGGAGCGCGACGACGCCGACCAGGAACGACGCGACGACGACGGGCCGCTGCGGTCCGAGGACCGGCCACAGGCGACGGATCCACCCGAGCCGGAGTCCCTCGGCGGCCCGGACGGGTGGGAGCGCGGCCGCCGCGGAACCGCCGGCGCCACCGAGCAGGTCGGTCACGGGCGCGGGCTCGCGTCGTCCGGTCGGCCGAAGCGGTCGTCGAGCGCGGCCTCCATGGCGCGGTTCAGCGAGGAGAGCGCCGTCACCGCCTGCTCGGCCTCCTCCGGTGTCAGCCGGTCCAGGAGTCGGCCGAGCCGTTCGGCCACGAGGGCGTCGCCGCGTGTGAGGGCGCGCCGTCCGGCTGCGGTCAGGGAGCAGAGCACCCGGCGGCGATCGTCGGGGTCGGCCTTGCGGGCGACGAGCCCACGTTGGGCCAAGCCGTCGACGAGCGAGGTCACGGTGGGGGGCGTCACGTCGAGGAGCTGGGCGACCTGCGAGGCCGGACGGTCGCCCCGGTCGAGGAACACGAGCACCCGGTACTGCGCGAGGCTCAGGTCGTTCTCGGACAACGCGGTCCCGGCGACCTTCGCGAGCCGGGCAGCGGCGCGGACGGCGTCGGCGTTCCGGCGCTGGTGTCGCGGTGGCACCCGACGATGCTACGTGGTGTTTCGGTCATCGAAGTAGTTGGACACGTCGGCCACCCCGCCGCCGGGCCGCAGTCGAGTCAATAGAGTGTCGGCCGTGTCCGGCGAGACCACTCCGGCCGGGGACGGCTGAGCACCCACGGTGGGCACGGCAGTCGGCCTCCTCGCGATCGCCCTCCTGATCGCAGCCAACGCCTTCTTCGTGGCGATCGAGTTCGCCATGGTCGCGGCCGACCGCTCCGAGCTGCGGCGCCGGGCCGACGAGGGCTCCCGATCGGCGGCGGCCGCCGCCCGGTTGCTCGACCGTCTGTCGTTCCATCTCTCCGGCGCCCAGTTCGGGATCACGGTCGTGAGCCTGGGGTTGGGCGTGCTCGCCGAGCCGGTGGTGTCCCCGTTGGTGGCACCTCTGCTCGAACCGCTGCTCGGCGACGCGGCCGGGGTCACGTGGTCGGTGGTGGTGGCCCTGGCGCTGACGACGGTGGTGCAGATGGTCGTCGGGGAGCTGGTCCCCAAGGGGGTGGCCGTGGCCCGACCCGTGGTGACGGCGAGCCGGCTCGCCCCGGCGATGGCCGTCTTCGACACCGTGTTCAAGCCCGTGATCTGGTCCTCGAACCTGGTCGCCGAGGGGATCCTCCGTCTGTTCGGGATGGAGCCCGCCGAGGAGCTCTCGGGCGTCCGCAGCCGCGAGGAGCTCAGGAGGATGGTCGCGGCCTCGGGCGCCGAGGGGTCGATCCTGCCCGAGGAGCACCAGCTGCTCGCCCGGGCGTTCCGTTTCCTGGACAAGAACGCTGCCGACGCCATGACGCCCCGACCCGAGGTGGTGTCGTTGCCCGCGGACAGCGACACGGGTGCGCTGCTCGACACGGCGGCCCGAACGGGGTTGTCGCGACTCCTCGTCCACGACGGGTCGATCGACGAGCTCGTCGGCGTCGTCCACGTGAAGGAGGTGCTCGGCCTCCCGGAGTCCGCACGCCGGACGACCCCGGTGGATCGGCTCGTCCGTCGACTCCTCTGCGTCCCCGAGACGACGAACCTCGAGGACCTGCTGCGGCAGCTCCGCCAGGACGGGCTGCACCTGGCCGCGGTGATCGACGAGTTCGGCTCCCTCGCCGGAGTGGTCACGATCGAGGACCTGATCGAGGAGATCGTCGGCGACATCGACGACGAGCACGATCCCGGACGGCCGGCCGAGGCTCCCGTGGTCGCGCCCGGCGGACCGGTGGTCCTCAGCGGTCGGCTCCACCCCGACGAGGTCGAGGATGCGTGCGGGCTGGTCCTCCCGGTGGGTCCGTTCGACACCCTCGCCGGGTTCGTCCTGAGCCTGCTCGGGCGGATCCCCGTCGCGGGGGACGACTGCACCTACGACGGGTGGGCCCTGACCGTGGTCGAGCTCGACGGTCGCCGCGTGGCCACGGTCCGGGTGGAGCGGTCGTCCGCACCGGCCGAGGACGGCTCGCCGTGAGCTGGTGGACGCTCCTGCTGGCGGCCGTCGCCCTGCTCGCGGCCAACGCCTTCTTCGTGGCCGTCGAGTTCGCGCTGCTCGCCGCCCGGCGCACGACGGTGGAGCAGTGGGCCGAGTCGTCCCGCTTCGGTGCCCGGAGCGCTCTGGCCCAGATGCGCAGCCTGAACCTCCAGCTGGCGGCCTGCCAGCTGGGCATCACGGTGATGTCGCTGCTCCTGGGTTGGCTCGTCGAGCCGTCGGTCGGCCACGTCGTCGAGGGGTGGGTCGAGTCCTCGCCCGTACCGCCGGCGATCGCAGGCGTCGTGGGGGTCGGTCTCGCGCTCCTCGTGGTGGCGTTCTTCCACATGGTCTTCGGTGAGATGCTGCCCAAGTCGGTGGCCCTGACCGCACCCGAGCGGGTGGCCACGACGCTGGCCCCCGTCCAGCGGGCGGTGGTCCTCGTGGCCCGACCCGTCGTGGTGGTCCTCGACCGTCTGTCGCGCTGGGGGACACGGCTGCTCCGGGTCGAGTCGACCGACGAGCTCAGCGAGGCCCGTTCGGCCTCCGAGCTGGGGGTGCTGCTCGACGAGTCGGTCGCCGGCGGCGGGCTCGCTCCGGCCGAGCACCTCCTGCTCTCCGGGGCGCTCGGGTACCTCGGCGGGACCGTGCGCGAGCACATGGTCCCGCTCGGGCGGATCGTGACGGTCGACCGGGACGCGACCGTGATCGAGGTGGAGGAGGTGGTGCGAGCATCCGGCCACTCCCGGGTCGTGGTCGTGGACCGCACGACCGGCGAGGTCGCCGGGTTCGTCCACGTGAAGGGCCTGCTGCGGATCCCCGCCGACCGTCGGGAACGGAGGCTGCCGGCCACGGTCGTCATCCCGCCCGTGTGGACCCGGCCGGACGAGCCCCTCACCGCCGTGCTCGAGGACCTGCGGGGTCGCCGTCGTCACCTGGCGGTCGTCGAGGCCGACGAGCCGCTCCCGAACGGCCGCCCCCGCCTGGGTGGTCTCGTCACCCTCGAGGACGTGGTCGAGGCCATCGTGGGGGACATCCGGGACGAGAGCGACCGCAGGGCGGGCCGGTCGTGAGGCCCGAGCAGCTCGCGGTCGTCGAGCGTGCGCTCGGTGGGACCGTGGAGGTCCGGGACGTCCGCCGACTCTCCGCCGGCGCGTCCCGGCAGACCTGGCGGATCGAGGTGACCGTCGACGGCGTGGCGCGGACGGTGATCTGCCAACGCGAGCGCCCGGGCGGTGCGAGGTCGGCGTCGGGCCTGGCGGGTGAGGCAGCGCTGCTCAGCGACCTCGGCGACCGCGGGGTCCCGGTGGCCGGGGTGCTCGCCGCCGACGCCCGGGGCGTGGGCGAGGCGGACGAACTGGGTTCGTGGATCCTGCTCGAGGAGGTGCCGGGTGAGACCATCCCCCGGCGCATCCTGACGGCCAGACCCGACCCGTCGGCTCGGCGGGACCTCCTCGTCGAGCTCGCCGTGGCCCTCGCCGGGATCCACCGACTCGAGCCGTCCCGCCGTCACGGACTCGTCCGGGACGACCAGCTCGCTGCCTACCGGGGCGTGCTCGACGTGCTCGGCGACCCGCGACCGACCTTCGAGCTGGCGTTCGCCTGGCTGGAGACGCACGGTGCTCCAGGGCCCTCGAGGGGTGAGGTGGGCGTGGTCCACGGCGACTTCCGGCTCGGCAACGTGGTGGTCGACGACACCGGACTCCGGGCGGTGCTCGACTGGGAGCTCGCCCACCTCGGCGACCCGGTCGAGGACCTGGCGTGGTGCTGCCTGCGGGCGTGGCGGTTCGGCGCTGCCGACCCGGCGGCGGGGCTCGGGTCGGTCCAGGAGTTCGTCGCCGCCTACGAGGCGGCGGGTGGTCGTCCGGTCGACCCGGTGGCCTTCCGGTGGTGGCAGGTCCTCGGCACCCTCAAGTGGGGGATCATGTGCCTCGTGCAGGCGGCCTCGCACCAGGCCGGATCGGGTCGGTCGGTCGAGCTGGCCGCCATCGGTCGCCGGGTGGCCGAGGTCGAGGAGGACCTCCTCGACCTGCTCGACGGTCCCCACTGGTACCAGCCCGAGTCCGAGTCGCCGGTCGGCCGGACCCGGTGGGCGGGACTCGGTGGAGCTGCTGGGCCGGCCGTCCGTCCGCCGGCCGACGAGCTGCTCGAGGCGGTGGGGGAGTACCTCCGCACGGTGCGCGACGAGGTCCCCGGCCGCACCGGGTTCATGGCTCGTGTGGCGGCGAACGTGGTCGACCAGGTCGGACGGGAGGTCACGCTGGGTCCGGGGGTGGCCGAGCGGCACCGCGTCCGTCTCGACTCCCTCGGCGTGGCCGACGACGCCGAGCTGGCCGCCCGGATCCGGGCGGGCGTGCTCACGGCGGGGGACCGGCCCCTCCTCGACGCGCTGCGCGGGACCGTCCGCGACACGCTCTCGGTCGTGCACCCGGGGTACTGGGAGGCGACGTGAGTGCCAGCCGGGTGGTCCTGTTGTCACCCCACTTCGACGACGTGCCGCTGTCGCTGGGTCAGTCGCTGACCGACGGCGTCCTGTCGCAGCACGAGGTCACGGTGGTCGTCGTCTTCAGTCGCACCAACTGGACCCGGTGGTTCCACCCGACTCCCTCGGGTCCGCGGACCTGGGCATCGTCCCGCTGGCGCCGCCTGGAGGAGGCCGTCGCCGGTCGACGGTTCGGCTACCGGGTCGTCACCCTCGGCCTGCCCGAGTGGATGCTGCGGACCGGACGCAGCGACCTGACCTCGCTGCTCGACCCCACGGCCGACGTCGCCGGCGACCCGGTGGTCGACCAGATCCTCGACCGCGTCGCCGGGCTCGTCGGGACCGCGGACGCGGTCGCTGCGTGCGCGGCGATCGGCCACCACGTGGACCACCAGGTCGTCCGGGAGGTCGGGGCGCGACTGGTCGACGACGGCGTCCCCGACGTGGCGTTCTACGAGGACCGCCCCTACGCAGCGCTCGTCCCGCCGCCGGAGCTCGACGCCGGGGTGGACTGGCTCGCCCGTCGGCTCGATCGGGAGGTCGTGTCGGTCCCCGTGTCCGGTCCCGTCGGGAGCCGGCTCCACCGCCGACTCCGGCGGACCTACCCGAGCCAGATCGACGAGCTCTTCGTCACGGCCATGTCGACCGACGAGGCGGCCGGGGCGGTCGAGCGCGTCCTCCTGCCTGACGGTCCGGCGGGGATCTGGCCCCCCGCCGACCCCGCCCGGTAGCGTCGTCGCATGCAGATCGGTGTCCTCGGAGGTACGGGCCCGGCCGGGAGCGGGCTCGCCGCCCGCCTCGCCGCGGTGGGATTCGACGTCGTGGTGGGCTCGCGCTCCCGCTACCGGGCGATGGAGGTCCGTGACCGGATCCTCACGCAGCACCCCGACCGCGAGCTGTCCATCGAGGCCGGCGACAACCACGAGGCCTCGTCGGCCGACGTGGTGTTCATCGCCACCCCGTGGGACGCCGCAGCGGCGACGGCGTCGGAGTGCGCCGAGGAGCTGAGCGGCAAGGTCGTGGTCTCCATGGCCAACGCCCTGGCCCGGGTCGGTCACGAGTTCCAGCCGCTGGTGCCGCCCCGCGGCTCGGTCGCAGCGTCGGTGCAGGCCGCGGTGCCCCGGTCGCTGGTGGCGGCGACCCTCCACCACGTCCCGGCCAAGGAGCTCGGCGACATCGCCCACCCGGTCGAGTCCGACGTGCTGGTGTGCTCCGACCACCCGTCCGCAACGGCCACCACGATCGACATCGTGTCGAGGATCCCGGACCTGCGGGCCGTCGACGCCGGCGAGCTGTCGAACGCCGCCCCGATCGAGGCCTTCGCTGCGGTCCTCCTCCAGGTGAACGTCAAGTACAAGACCCGCGTGGCCATCCGCTTCACCGGCCTCCCGCACTGATCGCCGGGTGACGGGCGCCGTGCGCTTGTACGACACGGCCCGGCGCGCCGTCGTCCCGTTCGAGCCCGCCGGACGGGTGGTCACCATGTACACGTGCGGGATCACCCCGTACGACTCGACCCACCTCGGCCACGCCGCCACCTACCTCACCTACGACGTCCTCCAGCGGCGGTTGCGGGACCTCGGTCACGACACGCGGTGCGTGCGCAACGTCACCGACGTCGACGACAGCATCCTGCCCAAGGCGCGCGAGCTCGGGGTCCACTACCTCGACCTCGCCGCCGGCGAGCTGGCGCGGTTCCGGGCCGACATGGAGCGACTCGAGACCATCCCGGCGTGGTCCGAGCCCCGGGCGACCTCGGCCATCGCGGACATCCGCGGCTTCATCGGCATGGTGCTCGACTCCGGAAACGCCTACACCGCCGGGGGCGCCGTCTACTTCGACGTGGCCACGGCGCCCGACTTCGGCTTCCTCAGTCACCTCGACCGCGAGGAGATGCTGGTGCTCGCCGCCGAGCGCGGCGGCAACGTGGACGACCCGAACAAACGGGATCCCCTGGACTTCGTCCTCTGGCAGCCCTCGGCCGAGGACGAGCCGACGTGGGACACCCTCTGGGGTCCCGGTCGACCCGGCTGGCACATCGAGTGCTCGGCGCTGTGCCTCCGCGAGCTCGGCACCACGATCGACCTGCACGGCGGTGGCAGCGACCTGATCTACCCCCACCACGAGTGCGAGGCGGCGCAGTCGCAGGCGGCGACCGGCGAGCCGCTCGTCCGGCACTGGATGCACCAGGCGATGGTGCGGATGGACGGGGAGAAGATGTCCAAGTCGCTGGGCAACCTGGTGTTCGTCTCCGACCTCGCCGAGGAGTGGGATCCACGGGCCATCCGGCTCGCCTGCGTCTCCCACCACTACCGGGACAGCTGGGAGTGGCACGACGAACTCGTGCCGGCGGCCGACGAACGCCTGCGTCGGTGGGTGGCCGCCGGTCCGGGCAGCGGAGCGCTCGACCGGGTCCGCAGCGCCCTCGACGAGGACCTCGACACGCCTGGCGCCGTGGCGGCGATCGACACCGCGGTGGACGCCGGACTCGGGGTCTCCGAGGCCGCAGCCCTGCTCGGCGTGGACACCGGACGCCCGGTGACCCGACGGGGCACCCCGGTGTCGGCTGTGTGAACTCTCGGGCAACTCCCTGAAGGGTCGGCGGCCCGCCCGCTACGATCACCGCCCGTGGGACGATCGGCAGGCCAGATCCAGGGCATCGCCCGGGCCGTGCTGACCCCGCCGTTCCGGTTCCTGTGGAAGGTGACGACGGAGGGCCTGCACCACGTGCCGGACGACGGTGCCGCGATCGTGGCCCCCAACCACATCTCGGTGCTCGACTCGTTCTTCGTGCCGCTGGTGCTGCCGCGGCGGATCACCTACGTCGGCAAGGCGGAGTACCTCGACGACTGGCGGACCCGCTACCTGTTCCCCGCCATGGGCATGATCCCGATCGACCGGACCGGGGGCGACGCCGCAGCCGCTGCGCTCGACGCAGCCGCCGGCCTGCTCGACGACGGCGAGCTCTTCGGCATCTACCCGGAGGGCACCAGGTCCCGGGACGGCTCGCTGCACAAGGGGCACACCGGCGTGGCGCGTCTGGCGCTGCGGACGGGCGCCCCGATCGTGCCGGTGGGCATCATCGGCACCGACGCCGTGCAGCCACCCGACGCCCGGTTCCCGCTGCCGTTCCGGCGCGTGCACATCCGCTTCGGCCGCCCGGTCGACGTCGGCCGCTACTCCAGCCGGGACGACGACCGGTTGGTGCTCCGGCAGATCACCGACGAGGTCGTCTACGAGATCCGCAACCTGACGGGCCAGCGGTACGTCGACGAGTACGCCTCGCGTCCGGCCGGCGGGACCCCCGAGGTCGTCGCACCGGTGGTGCCGATCCGTCCGGAGGTCGTCACACCGGAGGTGCCGCCCCGGGTGGTGGTCGCCTCTGCGGCGTCGGTGTCGTCCACACCGGTGGTCGCCGACGACGACGGTGTGGAGCGTCGCTCGTCGGCGTCGGTCCTGGCGGCTCGGCCGCTGGAGGTCGACCTGGCGCTCGCCTGAGCGGAGCGTCCGGACTCAGCGTCGGCGGAGGGTGACCTCGACGTCGTGCGCCGGACCACCGTCGGCCTGCACCAGCACCCGCCCGGCGTCCGGGGCCGAGGTCACGCTGCCACCGGTCACCGTCACCTCGTAGCCGCCCGGGTACGCCCGTCCGGGGACGACGATGCTCGTCGGTGCGGTGATGGACGGGTCCGAGCGGTAGGTGAGGCGGAACTCACCCGTGGCCGGGTCGAAGGACTGGCTCGTCGGGGTGCCCGCCGTGGCCTGGGCCGACGGCCGGACGATCTGGGACTCGACCACGTCGGGGTAGCGGCCGGAGGCCCAGTGGAACCAGCTGAGCAGGCGCTCGTCGGCGAGTCGGACCGGCGCGGTCACGTTGAGCGGGCTGGCCGAGGCTCCGAACTCGGTCAGCAGGGCCGGGCCCTCCCAGCGCTGCGCGAGCCGCTCGGCCCGGTCGAAGGCCTGCTCGAACACCCCACCGCACAGCGTGCTCGCAGCCGGGGGCGGCGACGTGGGCTCACCGCCGTCGGTGTAGAGGCAGTAGGTGTGGAACGACAACCCGGCCGGTCCGCCGGCCGGGCCGGGCCGGGCCATGGTCGTGTCGGAGTAGATGGGGAACAGCGCCTGGGGCGTCCACCAGACGGGCATGTCGGGTGCCACGGCCCGGACCGCCTCGGTGACGATGGTGTTGGCCCGGGTGGCCGCTGCGTCGAGGTCCGGACAGTTGCTCACGCCACAGGCGAGGAGCGCGCTCCCCGGGTAGGGCTCGTTGATCACCTCGACGCCGATGACGTTCGGGGCGTCGGCGTGCCGCTCGGCGACGGCGGCGACGCCGAGCGCGTAGGCGTCGACCACGCCGAGGTCGCTGCCCGGAGCCGTCCGGGCGTTGGCCCACCAGTCGTCCCACTGCCGGGTCGAGCGCGGCGAGGCGTACGCGGCGGCCCAGCCGATGTCGAGCCCGGCCGGCGGGTCGGCCGGCAGCGCTGCGGCAGCCGGCGAGGTGGCCCAGGTGGGCATGCCCCAGAAGACGTCCTGGTGGAAGTCGAGCAGGACCCAGAGCCCACGGTCGGCGAGCTGGTCGACGACCTCGCGCACCCGGTCCACGTAGTCCTGGTCCACCACGCCCGGGCTCGGCACCACCGCTGCGGGCCACACCCCGAGGCGGATCCCGTTGAACCCGTCACCGGTGATCCGGTCGAGTTCGGCCCCGCCCAGTCGGGTCGGGGTGATCTCGCTCAGGAACGGCGGCGACTTCTCGACCGAGTTGAGCCCGTGGATGATGACGTCACGGCCGGCCCCGTCGACGAGCCGCGAACCCTCGAGTCGCACCGGGCCGACCAGGTCTGGGGCGGGGGGCGCCACGACGGGCGAGTCCGGGCCGATCGGGACCGTCGGGGTCGGGGTGCACGCAGCGAGGATCGCCGCCACCCCCAGCACCGCACCGATCGTCCAGCTCGCCGCCCGCGCCCGCCCAGCCATGGGGGCAGAGGGTAGCGGGACCGACGGGTTCGCGCCGATAACCTCGGCGCCCATGGCCGAGATCACCGTGAGCCTCCCCGACGGGTCCGAGCGAGTCCTCCCCGAGGGTTCGACGGGCGCCGACCTGGCGGCCTCGATCGGGAAGCGGCTCGCCCGGGACGCAGTGGTCGTCGAGGTGGCCGGCGAACCGCGGGACCTGGCGGCGCCGCTCGCCGACGGCGACTCGGTGCGGATCGTCACGGTGCAGGACCCGGCGGCGGCGGAGCACCTGCGGCACTCCACGGCGCACGTGCTCGCCCAGGCCGTGCTGGAGCTCTGGCCGGGGGCCACGTTCGCCGGTGGTCCACCGATCGAGCACGGCTTCTACTACGACTTCGAGCTCCCGGACGGCGGGACCTTCACCGACGAGGACCTCGAACGGATCGACGCCAAGATGCGCGAGATCATCGCCGCTGACCAGCCCTTCGAGCGCTTCGAGCTGCCCCTCGAGGAGGCTCGGGAGCTCATGGCCGACCACCCCTACAAGCGGGCCTTCATGGACCTCGCGGCGAACGGCGAGGACGCCGACGGTGAGGTCTCGGGCGACGGGGTGATCAGCTTCTACCGCAACACCCCGGAGTTCGTGGACATGTGTCTGGGGCCGCACGTCCGGAGCACCGGCGGGCTGTCGAACTTCCGCCTCACCCGACACGGCGGCGCGTACTTCCGGGGGTCGGAGCGCAACCCGATGCTCCAGCGGATCTACGCGGTGTCGTTCCCGACGGCGGCCGAGCTCGAGGAGCACCTCCGGGTCCAGGCCGAGGCTGCCGAGCGGGACCACCGGAAGCTGGGGGTGGAGCTCGACCTGTTCTCGTTCCCCGAGGAGATCGGCTCGGGCCTGGCCGTGTTCCACCCGAAGGGTGGGATCGTGCGGCGGCTGATGGAGGACTACAGCCGGCGTCGTCACGAGGAGGCGGGCTACGAGTTCGTCTACTCGCCGCACATCACCAAGGCCGACCTGTTCGAGACCTCCGGGCACCTCCAGTGGTTCGCCGACGGCATGTTCCCGCCGATGCACCTCGACCCGCCGGAGGGGGCGGAGGGCGACGGTGCGGGCACGTCCTACTACCTCAAGCCCATGAACTGCCCGTTCCACATCCTCATCTACCGATCGAGGATGCGGTCGTACCGTGACCTGCCGTTGCGGCTGTTCGAGTTCGGCACGGTCTACCGCTACGAGAAGTCCGGCGTGGTCCACGGGCTCACCCGCGTCCGGGGGATGACCCAGGACGACGCCCACATCTTCACCACGGCCGAGGCGCTCCCGGACGAGCTGGCGAGCACGCTCACGTTCGTCCTCGACCTCCTGCGTGACTACGGGCTCGACGACTTCTACCTGGAGCTCTCGACCCGTCCACCGGAGAAGGCGGTCGGATCCGACGCCGAGTGGGAGCTCGCGACCGGGGCGCTCCGCGGCGCCGCCGAGGCGATGGGACTCGACCTGGTCCTCGACGAGGGCGGCGGCGCGTTCTACGGGCCGAAGATCTCGGTGCAGGCGCGCGACGCGATCGGGCGGACCTGGCAGATGTCGACGATCCAGGTCGACTTCCAGCTCCCGCAGCGCTTCGACCTGAACTACGTGGGGCCCGACGGCGAGCGACACCGCCCGATCATGATCCACCGGGCCCTCTTCGGCTCCGTCGAGCGGTTCTTCGGGGTGCTCGTGGAGCACTACGCAGGGGCGTTCCCGGCCTGGCTGGCTCCGGAGCAGGTCCGGATCCTCCCCGTGGCCGACGCGCACCTGGACTACGCCCTCGAGGTGGCCGCCGAGCTCCGCGGGCGCGGGTTCCGCACCGACGTCGTGCCTGCCGACGAGACGCTGGGCAACCGGATCCGTCGGGCCAAGGGGGACAAGCTGCCGTACGTCCTGGTGGTGGGCGACGACGACGTGGCGCACCGGACCGTGGGTGTGAACCCGCGCGGCGGCGAGGTCGAGCGGAACGTCCCGCTCGCTTCGTTCGCCGAACGGTTGCACGGCGACGTCGAGTCGCGGCGGTGAGCCTCGACCACCTGTGGGCCACCTGGCGCTCGCAGTACGTCCAGGAGGCGACGGCGAGCGGCACGGACACGGCGCCGCAGGCCGGCTCCGGCTCGCTGTTCGAGCGGATCCTCGACTCGGGTGAGCCCGACGAGGTCACCCACGTCGTCCGCCGCGGTCCCACCTGCTTCGTGATCCTCAACCGGTTCCCCTACACCTCCGGCCACCTGATGGTGCTGCCCAACCGGGCGGTCGCCGACCTCGACGGCCTCACCGGGGCGGAGCACGACGAGCTCTGGGCCACGGTGCGCGACGCGGTGGTGGCGCTCCGGGACGCGCTCGGCTGCGACGCCGTCAACGTGGGGCTGAACCTGGGCCGCGCCGCCGGAGGGTCCCAGTCGGACCACCTCCACGTGCACTGCGTCCCGCGGTGGGAGGGTGACGCCAACTTCATGACCGTCGCAGCGGGCACCCGGGTGCTGCCAGTCTCGCTCGACGAGGCCTGGGCGCGGATCCGCTCCGCGTGGCCGGAGGGTAGGTTCCGCACGTGAACGATGCAGCGGGCGCGGACGCCGCCCCGGATCCGTCGTCGGCGGACGAGATCGTCGACGAACTGCCCGAGGACCTCGACGCCTCCGGGTTCGTCGGTCCGTACACCTTCCCCAACAACAACCGTCGTCGGATCCCGGCCGCCATCTACCTGGTCCTGGGCGCCGCCTGCGTGGTGGCCGTGCTGGCCGTGGGGACCGACGCCCCCGTCCTCAACGCGGGGGTGCTGTGGGCGGGCGTGCTGCTCGTGGCCTTCGGGGCGTACGGGCTGGTCGCCGGGTGGACCCTGCGGGTGGACGAGACCGAGGCCCTCTCGATCGCCTCGTCTCGGGTCGGGTTCGCGGTCGGGCACGCCTCGGCCCAGCAGGTCTGGCGAGGCTGGCTGTCCCGGCCGACCTGGCGGATCCTCCTGTACTCCGCCGAGAACCCGCCCGTGCGGAGGGGCATCGTGCTGCTCGACGGGGTCACCGGCGAGGTCGTCGAGTGGTTCGCCGAGGACAACCCCGAGGACTGGTCGGGGCTCGACCCCTCGCGCACCGGGCTCGCCGGGTGACCACCGAGTGCTCGCGGGTGTGCTAACTTGAGTTAGCACAGTGATCGGGGCCACCCCGGGGAGCGCCCGGACCGGTACCGTCACCCACGAGGGTCGGTCGCACCGGCCCCCGACCACCGGAGACGCACATGTTCGACGGCAACTTCCGCAGGCAGGTCGACGCAGGCCTGAAGCCGATCGGGGCCAGCATCAAGCGCCTCGGCATCACGGCGGACGCCATCACCGCAGCCGGGCTCCTCTTCGCCGTGGCCGCTGCGGTCGCCATCGGGGCCGGAGCGCTGAGCCTGGGGTTCCTGTTCCTGCTGCTCACCGGCATCCCCGACCTGATCGACGGTGCCGTGGCCAAGGCGTGGGGGCAGGCGTCCAAGCGGGGTGCGTTCTTCGACTCAGTCACCGACCGGGTCACCGACGCCCTGCTCTTCGGGGGTGTGACCTGGTACCTGGTGGCCTCGGACGGTCGGGCCTGGGTCGTGATGCTCCCGGTCGCCTGCTACGCCACGGCCTCGTGGGTCTCCTACATCCGGGCCAAGGCCGACGCGCTCGGCTACGACGCGCGTGGCGGCCTGGTGGAGCGCGCCGAACGGTTCATCCTGCTGGCGCTCGGTCTGCTCTTCCCGGTGCTGCTCCTCCCGGTGCTGGCGATCATCGTGGTGCTCAACCTGATCACGGCGGGCCAGCGGTTCGTGAAGGTCTGGCGTCAGGCGACCGACGAGAGCCCTGCGTTGAGCGACCGTCGGCGCCGCCGTCGGCGGCCCGCACGCTCGACCACGGAGCGCCTCGCCGCCCGTCGGGCGGCGACGGCCCGACGCGACCGCTCCGGCCGCAACGGCTGAGCCCGAACCGGCGCGCTCGACCGCCCGTGCAGCTCTCGGTCCCGTTGCTCCGGGCGGCGTCCCGGGTGGTCCGCGTCCTGCCGGACCCGGTCGCCGCCGGAGGCGCCGAGCTCGTGGCCCGGGCCACGGTCCGCTTCTCCGGTGAGCAGCGACTGGTCGCCGAGCGCAACATGCGCCGGGTGCTCGGGCCTGACGCCGCTCCCGAGCTCGTCGACCGCAGCGTCGTCGGCGTCTTCGAGTCCTACGGACGGTACTGGCACGACACCCTGCGGCTCCCGTACCTCGGGGTCGAGCAGATCGACGCCGGCTTCTCCCACGAGGGCATCGAGCACCTCCTCGCCGCCCGCGAGCGTGGCGTCGGTCCGATCCTGGCGCTCCCGCACCTCGGTGGATGGGAGTGGGCCGCCCGGTGGTTGATCTCGGTGCGCGGCTGGGAGGTGGCGGCGGTCGCCGAGGCCCTCGAGCCACCGGAACTCTTCGAGTGGTTCCTGGACCTGCGGGAGCGCATGGGTCTGCAGGTCATCCCCCTCGGTGCCCGGGCCGGTTCCGACGTGGCCGCGGCGTTGGCGGCCGGGAGGATCACGTGCCTGCTGTCCGACCGGGACCTCACGGGGACCGGCGTCGAGGTCGAGTTCTTCGGCGAGCGCACCCGGCTCCCCGGAGGTCCGGCGCTCATGGCGCTGCGCTCGGGCGCCGCGTTGCTGCCCACGGCGGTGTACTTCGAGCGCGATCGCTGCCACGCCGTGGTCGACCCGCCTCTGGACACCTCCCGACACGGGTCGATCCGCAGCGACGTGACCCGGGTCACCCAGGACCTCGCCCGGGCCCTCGAGTCCCAGATCCGCCGGGCTCCCCAGCAGTGGCACCTGCTCCAGCCCAACTGGCCGAGCGACCACGAGGCGCTCGGCCAGGCCCCGCCCGCCTAGCCTCCCGCCGTGCGCGTCGGACTGGTCTGTCCCTACAGCCTGAGCATGCCCGGGGGTGTGCAGGGTCAGGTCCTCTCGCTCGCACGCTCGCTGCGCGCCAGGGGGGTGGAGACCCGGGTGCTCGCGCCGTGCGACGGACCGCCGCCCGAACGCTTCGTCATCCCCCTCGGCGCGTCGGTGCCCCTGGCCACCAACGGCTCGGTGGCCCCGCTCGCACCGGATCCCGCCGCCCAGCTCCGCACCATCCGGGCACTCTGGGACGAGGACTTCGACGTGGTGCACGTGCACGAGCCGTTCGCACCCGGGGTCACGGTGACGACGGTGCTGCTCAAGCCGGCTCCGCTGCTCGGTACGTTCCACGCCGCCGGTCAGAGCCGGGCCTACCAGACGCTCCGTCCGCTGCTCGCGTGGGGTGCGTCGCGGCTCGACGACAAGGTCGCGGTGTCGACCGAGGCGCGCGACCTGGCGCAGGGCCACGTCGGCGGCGACTTCGACGTCCTGTTCAACGGCATCGAGTGCGACCGGTTCGCCGAGGCCGCCCCCTGGCCGACCGACCGGCCCGCGGTGCTGTTCCTCGGGCGGCACGAGTCCCGCAAGGGGCTCGGGGTGCTCCTCGAGGCCGTGCAGCACCTGCCCGAGGACTGCTCGGTGTGGGTCGCTGGTCAGGGTCCGCAGACCGACGAGCTCCGCGCCGCCCACACCGACCCGCGGATCGAGTGGCTCGGTCGGATCGACGACGCCGAGCGCGACCGCCGCATCGCCGGGGCGTCGGTGTTCTGCGCGCCGTCGCTGCACGGCGAGTCCTTCGGGGTGATCCTGCTCGAGGCCATGGCTGCGGGCACCCCGGTGGTGGCGAGCGACATCGAGGGCTACCGCAAGGTGGCGACGGAGCCCGCTCCCGACGGGACCGTGGTCGATGCCCCCACGGCCGTGCTCGTGCCTCCGGAGGATCCGCTCGCCCTGGGCCGGGCGCTGCGGCGGGTGCTGGAGGACCCTGCCGAGGCGTCGTCGCTCCGCCGGTCCGGGCGGGACTGGGCGGCGCGGTTCGACGTGGAGCTGCTCTGCGACCGGTACCTGGAGCGCTACGAGCGGCTGGCCGGGCTGCCGGCGCCGCGTGCGACCGCCGCTGGGGTCGTCGGCGGGCCGCAGCGGTAGCATCGACCTCCGTGACCGACGGACTCCACGACGACCCGGCGCGCCGCTCGGCGGCCCGGCTGCTCCTGGTGGCCCGGCTCGTCGGCCTCGTCCCCGCCGTCCTCCTCGGCGTGGTGGCCGCAGTGCTGCTGGGTTGGGTGGTCGGCCTCGTCGTCGTGGTGGTCGTGGCGGGACTCTGGGTCGCGCTGGTCGAGCAGCGCCGACGGGGCGCCCCGGACCGGGCGCTGGCCGCGCTCGGACCGTCGGGGCCCGCCACCGACGGCGGTGTGCCCCGGGCGCGCTGGGAGAACGTCGTCGACGGTCTGTCCAAGAGCACCGGCGTCGACTCGCCGGAGGTCCGCTACGTCGACGCCGCGGCCGTCAACGCAGCCGCCGTGGTCGGCGGGGGCCGCACCGTGATCGTGGCCACGAGCGGACTGGCCGAGTCGCTGTCGCAGGTCGAGCTCGAGGCCGTCGCCGCCAACCTGCTGGGTCGGGTGCGCGACGGCAGCGCCGAGCTCGCCACCCTCGCCGTGGGTCTGCCCGGCCCGCAGCTCGCCACCTCTGGTCCGGTGACGCGGCTGCTCGTGTCGGGACTCGGCGACCAGCACGACGTCCGGTCCGACCTCGAGGCCGCCCGGCTCACCCGCTACCCGCCCGGTGTCGGGCGGGCCCTGCGCGTGGTGGAGGAGCGGGGGAGCATGGTCGCCGGCGCAGCTCCCGGCTCGGCCCCGCTGTGGCTCGCCCCCGTCGTGGACGCCGCCCGGGTGCCCGCTGCGGTCGTCGCCACCGCCATGCAGCCGATCGCCCTCCGGACGGCAGTGGTCGACGAGCTCTAGGCCCCGCCTTCGGTGCCGAGCCGCCCCGTCGTTAGACTGCCCCCATGACGGAACCGTCCCCCCAGACCACCGCCGGAACCGACCGCCAGACCGGCTCGCAGCTGGTCAAGCGGGGACTGGCCGAGATGCTCAAGGGCGGTGTGATCATGGACGTGGTCACCCCCGACCAGGCCCGGATCGCCGAGGACGCCGGCGCGTGCGCCGTGATGGCACTCGAGCGGGTGCCGGCCGACATCCGGGTGGACGGCGGCGTGGCTCGCATGAGCGACCCGGCGATGATCCAGGGGATCCAGGAGGCCGTGACCATCCCCGTGATGGCCAAGGCGCGGATCGGCCACTTCGTGGAGGCCCAGATCCTCGAGGCGCTCGGGGTCGACTACGTCGACGAGTCCGAGGTCCTCTCGCCCGCAGACGAGGCGCACCACATCGACAAGTGGGCCTTCACCGTGCCCTTCGTGTGCGGTGCCACGAACCTGGGGGAGGCGCTCCGGCGCATCTCCGAGGGCGCCTGCATGATCCGGTCCAAGGGGGAGGCGGGCACGGGCAACATCGTCGAGGCCGTGCGGCACCTCCGCTCGATCCTCGGCGACATCCGGGCGCTCACCCAGGCCGACTCGGCCGAGGTCTTCGACTGGGCCAAGCGACTCCAGGCGCCGTTGCCGCTCGTCCAGGAGGTGGCCGCCACCGGCGAGCTGCCCGTGCCGCTGTTCTGCGCCGGGGGGATCGCCACGCCGGCGGACGCCGCGCTGGCGATGCAGCTCGGGGCCCAGGCCGTGTTCGTCGGCTCCGGGATCTTCAAGTCCGACGACCCGGCGCCTCGGGCCAAGGCGATCGTGGAGGCCACCTCGCACTACGAGGACCCGCACATCCTCGCCAAGGTGAGCCGCGGACTCGGTGCGCCCATGACCGGCATCGGCATGGACGACATCGACGTGCGCCTCGCCGACCGTGGCTGGTGAGCGCGCCCGGGTGACCGACCGGTGAAGGTCGGGGTCCTCGCGATCCAGGGGGCGTTCGCGGCGCACGTGGCCGTGCTGGAGTCCCTCGGGGTCGCCGCCGTCGAGGTCCGCCGTCCCGAGCACCTCGACGGCCTGGACGGCCTGGTCCTCCCGGGAGGCGAGTCCACCACCCTGTCGATGGGACTCGAGCGCTCCGGACTGACCGGAGGGGTCCGGGCCTTCGTGACCTCCGGTGCCCCGGTCCTGGGCACCTGTGCGGGCGCGATCCTGCTGGCCGTCGAGTGCCTGGACGGCCGTTCGGACCAGGTCCAGCTCGCGGCGCTGGACGTGGTGGCCCGACGCAACGCCTTCGGTCGTCAGGTCGACTCCTTCGAGACCGACCTCGACGTGCCCCGCCTCGGCCAGCTCGGACTCGGCGACGGTCCGTTCCACGGCGTGTTCATCCGGGCCCCCGCCCTGGAGCGGGTCGGGCCGTCGGTCGAGGTCCTCGCCGCCCACGACGGCACCCCGGTCGCCGTGGCCAGCGGGCGGGTCGTGGCGACCACCTTCCACCCCGAGCTCACGGCCGACCCCCGGCTGCACGAGCTCGTGCTCGGCCGCTGAGGCCCCCGGCGGCGCTAACGTCTCCGGGTCGGCGGACGCCGACGCCGCAGCACCCGAGGAGAGGAGCGCACACCGCCATGTCCGGGCACTCCAAGTGGGCGACGATCAAGCACAAGAAGGGCGCCGCCGACGCGCGACGGGGCAAGCTCTTCGCCAAGCTGATCCGGCAGGTGGAGGTCGCCGCCCGGGCCGGAGGTGGTGACCCGGAGATGAACCCGACGCTCCGGACCATGTTCCAGAAGGCCCGGGACGCGTCGGTGCCGCTGGACACGATCGAGCGGGCGATCAAGCGGGGGACGGGTGAGCTCGAGGGCGTCAACTACGAGTCGATCAACTACGAGGGCTACGCAGCGGGCGGCGTGGCCGTCTACGTCGAGGCCCTCACCGACAACCGGAACCGCACCGGGGCGGAGATCCGTTCGGTGTTCTCCAAGCAGGGCGGGTCGCTCGCCGAGCCGGGCGCCGTGGCCTGGCAGTTCGAACGGACGGGTGTGGTGCTGGTCGACGGCACCGCCGACGAGGACGAGGTGATGCTGGCGGCGCTGGACGCCGGTGCCACGGACCTGTCCCGTGAGGGGGACGAGTGGCGGGTCACCTGCGATCCGTCGGACACCTCGGCGGTCCGGACCGCTCTGGAGACCGCCGGCATCACCGTGGCCGGGTCGGACCTCACGATGCTGGCGACCAGCACCGTCGAGCTGGACTCGGTCGAGTCGGCCCGGGCGGTGCTCCGCCTGATCGACGCGCTGGAGGACCACGACGACGTCCAGGACGTCTACGCGAACGCCGACATCACCGACGAGGTGCTCTCGGCGCTCGCCGACTGACCGGCTCCGGTCGGTTCCGGGACCGTGGTCGCCGTCGGCGAGGAGGCACCCGAGTTCGACCTCCCCGGTGTCGACGGCGCGACGGGGGAGCCGGGTCGGTGGCGCCTGAGCGAGCAGCGGGGCCGGCCCGTCGTCGTCCTCTTCTACCCCGGCGACAGCTCGCCGGTGTGTCGGCGTCAGCTGGGGGAGTACACCGAGGGGATCGCCGGGTTCGCCGAGCTCGACGCCCAGGTGCTCGCCGTGTCGCACCAGTCGCCGGAGTCCCACCGTCGGTTCGCCGAGCGATCCGGCGGGTTCGCCTTCCCGCTGCTGAGCGACGACGACCGATCGGTGGGTCGGGAGTGGGGTGTCCTCGGACTGCTCGACCTCTACCGTCGGTGCGTGTTCGTGCTCGACGACCGGGGGATCGTGCGCTACTCGCACCGGTCGATCGGGCCGGGCCTCCTCTACCGGCCGGCGACCGAGGTGCTCGACGTGGTCGCCGGTCTGCCCGGCGGCGACTGAGGGGGTCCCGGGGAGTCCACCGCCGCGAGGGGAGCGGCGGGTACGATCGAACCTGTGTTCGTCCTCGGTCTCGACCCGGGCCTGTCCCGCTGCGGTTACTGCGTGCTCGACGTGGCCGCCCGTCGGCCCCGTGCGGTCGCCCTCGGCGTGTTCCGCACCGCCCCGGACCTCCCCGTACCGGAGCGGCTCGCCGAGCTGCTCGCCGACTTCCGGGGCCTGCTCGAGGAGTTCCCGCCCGCATCGGTGGCCGTCGAGCGGGTCCTGTTCCAGACCAACGTCCGCACGGCGATGGGCGTCGGCCAGGCCTCGGGCGTGCTCATGGCGGAGTCGGCGCAGCGGGGGATCCCGGTCCGCGAGTACTCGCCGAACGAGGTGAAGGCGGCCGTGGCCGGCGACGGTGCGGCCGACAAGGAGCAGGTCCAGGAGATGGTCCGCCGGCTGCTGGACCTGGACGTCGCCCCCCGCCCGGCGGACGCGGCCGACGCAGCGGCGATCGCGCTCACCCACGTGGCGGTGCTGCCCCTGGGACGGTCCGCGTGACCGGCACGGCCAGCATGATCGCCTCCCTGAGCGGCGTCGTGGCCGAGGTCGCTGACGACGGGGGCGAGCTCGTCCTCGAGGTCGGCGGCGTGGGCTACCGGGTGCTCGTCACGCCGCTCGCGCTGCGGGAGCTCGACCTCCCTCCGGCCGGCCCCTCGCCGGGGGACGAGCTCCGCCTGCACATCCACCACGTCGTCCGGGAGGACGCGCAGGTCCTCTACGGGTTCGCCACCTCGGACCAGCGCCGGGTGTTCGGTGAGCTCATCGGCGCGCACGGCGTGGGTCCGGCGCTCGCGCTGGCCATCCTCTCGGTCCACACGCCGGACGAGCTCCGGGTCGTCGTGGCGTCGGGCGACGCCGCGTCGCTGCGCGGGGTGCCCGGTGTCGGCGCCAAGACCGCGGCGCGCCTCCTGGTCGACCTGGCGACCCGACTGGGGGAGCCGACGACGCCACCCCGGGTCGTCGGGGACGGCGGGGCGCGGTCAGCGGACGTCCGCTCGGAGGTCCGTGACGCCCTCGAGGAGCTCGGCTACCGGCAGGAGGAGATCCGCACGGTGCTGTCGGACCTCCCGGAGGAGGGTGACACCTCGGATCTCCTGCGCACGGCCCTCCAGCGGTTGGCGGTGGCCTGAGCGTGGCCCGAGACGAGCTCCTGGACCCGGAGGCCGGCCCCGGGGAGGACCCGGCGGTCCTCGAGCGGACGGTCACCGGCGACCCGTCCGACGACGCCACGGTGGCCCCGCTCCCGAGCCTGCGGCCACGGCGACTCGAGGAGTTCGTCGGCCAGCAGGAGACCAAGACGAGGCTCCGGGTGATCCTGGACGCGGCGGCGCGGCGCGGTCAGGCCGCCGACCACCTGCTCTTCGCCGGTCCGCCCGGGCTCGGCAAGACGTCGCTCGCCGGCATCGTCGCGGCCGAGATGGAGGTGGAGTTGCACGTGACGTCGGGTCCCGCGCTCGAGCGTCCGGGTGACGTGGCGGCCATCCTCACCAAGCTCGGCGAGGGCGACGTGCTCTTCATCGACGAGATCCACCGCCTGTCCCGTTCGGTCGAGGAGGTGCTCTACCCGGCGCTCGAGGACTTCGTGCTCGACATCGTGCTCGGCAAGGGCCCGGCCGCCCGGACCATCCGTCTGGACCTGCCCCGGTTCTGTCTGGTGGGCGCCACCACACGGACGGGGCTGATCACCGGCCCGCTCCGGGACCGGTTCGGCCTGGTGGCGCGGCTCGACTACTACGAGCCCGAGGACCTGCAGGCGATCGTCGAGCGGGCCGCCGAGATCCTCGGGGCCAGCATCACCCCCGAGGGCGCCGCCGAGATCGCCTCCCGGTCCCGCGGAACCCCCCGGATCGCCAACCGCCTCCTCCGGCGGGTCCGTGACGTGGCCGAGGTCATGCGGGACGGCGCGATCGACGCCGACGTCGCCGCCGAGGGGCTCGCCCTGTTCGGGATCGACGAGCTCGGACTCGACAAGGTCGACCGCACCATCCTGAGCGCGCTCTGCGAGCGGTTCGACGGCGGGCCCGTGGGCCTGTCGACGCTCGCCATCGCCGTGTCCGAGCCGACGGAGACGGTCGAGGACGTCTACGAGCCCTACCTGATCCAGCAGGGACTCCTGGTCCGAACACCCCGGGGCCGGGTGGCCACCGCCGCTGCCTGGCGCCACCTCGGCCTGCACGCACCGCCCCCGGTCCAGGCGTCCGGTGACGGTCTCTTCGACTGACGGCGCCCACCGGAGACCGGTTGCGCCTGCGGCGGGGTCGTGCGCGATCCTGTGGAGTCAGCACCGACCGGAGGTGAGCACCGATGGAACGCACGATCTTCGACGAGGAACACGAGATGTTCCGCAAGGCCTACCGCACGTTCCTCGAGCGGGAGATGGTCCCGCACCGGGACGAGTGGACCGAGGCCGAGATCGTGCCCCGTTCGGTGTTCGCGAGCGCAGGCGCCGCCGGGTTCCTCGCCATGCCGGTTCCCGAGGAGTTCGGCGGGGCCGGGATGACCGACTTCCGCTACAGCCAGGTGATCGCCGAGGAACTGTGTGCCGCGGACCTGCTGCCGCACGGACTGGGACTCACCCTCCACACCGACGTCTGCCTGCCCTACTTCCTCGACTACGCCGACGAGGACCAGCAGGCCCGCTGGCTGCCGGGGATCGCCTCGGGTGAGCTCGTCACGGCCGTCGCCATGACGGAACCCGGGATCGGCTCGGACCTGGCGTCCATGACGACGACGGCCATCCGGGACGGTGACACCTACGTCCTGAACGGGTCCAAGACGTTCATCACCAACGGGATCAACGCCGACCTGGTGCTGGTCGCCGCCAAGACGGACCCGTCGCAGCGGCACTCGGGGATCTCGATCGTGGTCGTGGAGCGCGGGATGGAGGGCTTCGAGCGCGGCCGCAACCTCGAGAAGGTCGGCATGCACGCCCAGGACACGGCCGAACTGTTCTTCAACGACGTGAGGGTGCCGGTGGAGAACCGGATCGGGGCCGAGGGCGAGGGGTTCCTCCTGCTGGTGAAGAACCTCCCCCAGGAGCGACTGTCGATCGCGCTCGCCGGTGTGGCCCACGCCAGGGCCATGCTCACCTGGACGCTCGAGTACGTCCGTGAGCGCACGGCCTTCGGGCAGCCCGTCGGGTCGTTCCAGAACAGCAGGTTCGTGATGGCCGAGATGGAGACCGAGGTCACGATCGCCGAGTCGTTCACCGACCAGTGCGTGCTGGCCCTCAACGCCGGAACGCTCACCGCCGAGACCGCGGCCATGGCCAAGTGGTGGTGCACCGACCTGCAGAAGCGTGTCGCCGACCGCTGCGTGCAGCTCCACGGCGGGTACGGCTACATGATCGAGTACCCGATCGCCCGGGCCTACACCGACGCCCGTGTCACCTCGATCTACGGAGGCACGTCGGAGATCATGAAGGAGATCATCGGCCGGTCGATGGGGCTCTGAGGTCGGTGCGCTCCGCGGAGCTCGACTACGAGCTCCCCGAGGGAGCGATCGCCCAGGCGCCGATCGAACCCCGGGACGCCGCTCGACTCCTCGTGGCCGGCGCGTCGGGTACCGGACGCCACCGTCGCGTGGCGGACCTCCCCGAGCTCGTGGAACCCGGCACGGTGGTCGTGGTGAACGAGACCTCCGTGATCCCCGCCCGGATCCCGGTCCGCCGACCCGGAGCGACCGACGGCGAGATCCTGCTGCTCGAGCCGGCCGCCGACGGGTGGTGGCAGGCGTTGTGCCGGCCCTCGCGTCAGCTCCGGGCGGGTGCCGTGGTCGAGGCCAGTCGGGGGCCGCTGCGCCTCGAGCTCGGCGAGACCCTGACCGGCGGACGGCGGCTGGTGCGCCCCGTCTCGGACGGGCCGCTCGCCGAGGCGCTGGCCGAGAGCGGTGTCACCCCGCTGCCGCCCTACATCCGCGCTCCGCTGGCCGATCCGGCCCGGTACCAGACCGTGTACGCCCGTCGGCCCGGGTCGGTCGCCGCGCCGACGGCCGGCCTGCACCTGACCCCGGGCGTGCTCGACGCGCTGCTCGCCGGCGGTGCCGACGTGCTCGCCGTGGAGCTGGTGGTGGGACTGGACACCTTCCGCCCGATCGACGCCGAGCTGGTGGAGGACCACGTGATCCACACCGAGCGCTACCGGGTACCGGAGTCGGTCTGGTCGGAGGTCGTCGCCGCACGCGACGCCGGACGTCCGGTGCTCGCCGTCGGCACGACCAGCGTCCGGGCGCTCGAGTCGGTCGCCGCCACGGGAGAGCTCGACGGTCGCACGGACCTGTTCATCACCCCCGGGCACCGGTTCGCCGCGGTCGACCGGCTCCTCACCAACTTCCACCTGCCCCGTTCGTCGCTGCTCGCGCTCGTCGAGGCGTTCGTCGGGCCCGAGTGGCGCGCGCTGTACCGCGAGGCACTGGAGGCCGACTACCGGTTCCTGAGCTTCGGAGACGCCTCGCTGCTGGAGGTCGTGCGGTGATCGCCGAGCTCACCGTGGAGGCCACCGACGGTGCGGCTCGAACGGGACGACTGCGTCTGGCCCGCGGGGAGGTCCGCACACCGGCGTTCATGCCCGTGGCCACCCGAGGGACGGTCCGCTCCGTGGCGACCCACGAGGTGGCTGCGCTGTCGACGCCCTCCGGAACGCGCTTCGAGGTCCTCCTGGCCAACACCTACCACCTGATGCTCCGTCCGGGAGCGGAGGTCGTGGAGCGGCTCGGGGGTCTGGGACCGTTCGCAGGGTGGCCCGGACCGACCCTGACCGACTCCGGTGGCTACCAGGTGTTCTCCCTGTCCCCGCGGGTGAGCGACCAGGGCGCCGAGTTCGCGTCGACCTACGACGGGACGCGGATCCTGCTCACACCGGAGCTCGCCGTGGCCGAGCAGGAGCGCATCGGCGCGGACGTCCAGATGGTCCTCGACGTCTGTCCGGCGCTGCCGGCGCCGATCGACGAGCTGCGGCGGGCCGTCGACACCACCGAGGCCTGGGCGCGACGGGCCCTCGCCGTTCGGACCCGCACCGAGGACCAGTCGATCTTCGGCATCGTGCAGGGTGGGGTCGACCCCGAGCTGCGCCGGGAGGCTGCGGAGCGCACGGTGGCGCTCGGCTTCGACGGCTACGCGCTCGGGGGGCTGTCGGTCGGGGAGTCCCGCTCGGAGATGCTCCCGGCCATCGACGCCGCCGTCGCTGCGCTCCCCACGGACCGACCCCGGTACCTCATGGGGGTCGGCGACCCGGTCTCGCTCGTCGAGGCGGTGGCCCGTGGCGTCGACCTGTTCGACTGCGTGCTGCCGACCCGGCTCGCCCGGCACGGCACGCTCCTCACCGATCGTGGCCGTCTCAACATCGGGCGGGCCGAGTTCACCGCCGACACCGCACCGATCCAGGACGGTTGTGGTTGTCCGACCTGCAGCCGGTACGAGCGGGGGTACCTGCGACACCTGGTCGCCGTCGACGAGCAGTCCGCTGCGACCCTGTGCACCCTGCACAACCTCTGGTGGGTCCTGCGCCTCGTCGAGCGGGTCCGGGAGTCGATCGTCGCGGGGACCCTGGGGGAGCTCCGTCGGGAGGTGGCCGCCGGCTGGGAGGCGGGTCCACCGGCCTGACGGGCCCCTGGTTCCACAGCGGCGGGCCGACGGCCTACCATCGTCGATCTGTGAACGCACTCGTGCCAGTCCTCGCCCAGGAGCAGGGCAGCCCGCTGGGTCTCCTGTTCATCCTCGTGCCGTTCGGCCTGCTCATCTACCTGATGATCGTGCCGCAACGGAAGCAGCGGGCCCGTCAGCAGCAGCTCGTGAGCTCGCTGAGCGCCGGCGACGAGGTCGTGACCGCCGGCGGCATCGTGGGTGTGATCAACGTCGTCGAGGACGACCTCGTCCACCTCGAGGTCGACAACGACGTGGTCATCCGGGTGGCCAAGGGGTCGGTGAGCCGGAACCTGAGCGAACCGGCCGAGGAGAGCAAGGGTGGGTTCCTCTCCGGGCTGCTCGGCGGTGGCGGCGGTGGGGGTGGCGCGTCGTCCGACGACGACGGCGGCGACGCACCGGTGGTCTCACGGCGGGTGACCCCCAAGCAGTCCGGCAAGGGGTCGGGCGACGGCGCAGGCGGCAGGTGACGGTGCTCGACCTGGCCGTGACCGACCGGCGAGCGGGCCGTCGGTGCTGAAGCGTCACCCCGGCCGGCTCTCGCTGGCGACCATGGTCGTGGTCTACGGGCTCCTGATCGCGACGATCGTCTCGGGGCGCACGCCGACGCTCGGCCTGGATCTGCAGGGCGGGGTGTCGGTCAACCTGCAGCCGGTCGCGAACGGCGAGGTCACCGAGGACGTGACGCCGGAGCAACTCGACCAGACCATCGCGATCATCCGCAAGCGTGTCGACGCGCTCGGCGTGGCCGAGCCGGAGGTCTCCCGTCAGGGGAACACCATCCAGGTGCAGCTGCCCGGTGCCACCGACCAGCAGCAGGTGCTCGACATCGTCGGCAAGACCGCCGAGCTCCGGTTCCGGCCGGTCCTCGGCGACCTCGGCCAGACGCTGTCGGGCCAGGCTCGCACCGACGCCGAGGCGAAGGTGGCCGAGCTCCGCGCCGAGCTGGCGCTGCCGGAGGGGGTGACGGCCGCCCAGCTCGTCGAGCAGCAGACGGCTGCAGCCCAGTCACAGCTCCCGTCCGACCCGACGGCGACCACCACCGTCCCGCCGACGACCACGGCGCCGCCGGCGGTTCCCGGGGCTCCCGCCACGACGATCGACCCGACGGCCGGGGCCAACACCGGAGGCGGTCGGTCGGTGCAGTTCCGCCGTCAGGGTTCGCCCACGACGGTCCCACCCACGACGACCCCGGCTCCCTCGGGCGGAGCCGACCTGTCCAACCCGAAGTTCGTGGAGCTGTACCAGCTCGAGCAGCAGCTCAACGCGAACGTCACGCCGCCGGGCGAGGACCAGCGCGACGCCGTGGTCCGCCTCACCGACCGGGACGGCTTCGTCTACGAGCTCGGACCCACCCAGCTGACGGGGACCGCGGTGGAGACGGCCACGGCCGGGCTCAACCAGGAGGGCCTCTGGACGGTGAACCCGGTGTTCAGGACCGGGCCGGAGGGGATCGACCTCTTCAACGCGATCGCTGCCAAGTGCAACGCCGGTGACCCGGAGGTGTGTCCGGGCTCGGGGTCCAACCCCGGTCGGCTCGCGATCGTGCTCGACTCCGAGGTGCTGTCCGCCCCGGCCATCAACGAGCCGAACTTCAGCCGGGACCAGATCCAGATCTCGGGTGACTTCACCGAGGAGCAGGCCAAGAACCTGGCGGTCTCGCTGCGGTTCGGCTCCCTGCCGATCGAGCTCCAGGCCCAGCAGGCGGAGCTGGTCTCGGCGACGCTCGGCGAGGACGCACTCCGGGCAGGGATCATCGCCGGGCTGATCGGCCTGGCGCTGGTGTTCGCCTACCTGTTCGCCTACTACCGGCTCCTGGCGCTGATCACGCTCGGCAGCATGACCATCTCCGCGTCCCTGCTCTGGATCGTCATGTCGAACCTCAACGCCACGGTGACGCTCGCCGGTGTCGTCGGCATCATCGTCTCGATCGGCATCTCGCTCGACTCGAGCATCGTGTTCTTCGAGGGGTGGAAGGAGGACGTCCTCGGTGGCGCGACGGTCCGCACCACGGTCGAGCGGTCGTTCTCGAGCGCCTACGCCACGATCGTCAAGGCGGACGTCTCGTCCCTGATCGGTGCGGGCGTCCTCTACTGGCTCTCGGTGGGCCCGGTGCGAGGGTTCGCCTTCTACCTCGGCGTCATGACGATCTTCGACCTGGTCTCGGCGTACGTGTTCCTGCGCCCGACCTCGATCGTGCTCGCGAGGTCCAAGCTGGCCGACCACCCCCGCTGGCTCGGCATCCCCGTCGACGGCCCTCCCGCCGGTGCGGAGTCCGTGGGAGGAGCCGTCGGGTGAGCGTCTGGTCCGACCTCTACCGGGAGCGCACCGACTTCGACTTCCCGCGCCTGTGGCCGAGGACGACGGTCGTGTCGATCCTGCTGGTGCTGGTGTCGCTGGTGTCGCTGGTCGGGATCCCCCTGTACTGCGACGCCACCGACAGCTGCGAGCGCCCACCGCTGAACCTCAGCATCGACTTCGAGGGCGGCTCGATCTGGGAGGTCCCGAGCGACAGCTTCGACGAGTCCGACGCCGAGGCCGTGCTGGAGCCCTACGGTCCGGAGGCGGGCGAGAAGTTCCAGCGGGTCACCACCGGTGACGGCCGGGAGGTCCTGCGCATCTCGGGCCGGGTGGCCGACGTGGAGACGGCGGCGGAGATCGCCACCAAGCTCGGCGAGGCGGCCGAGGTGCCCACGGGTTCGGTGACCACGTCGACGGTCGGTCCGTCCTGGGGCGACGACATCACCCGGCAGGCCCGGACGTCGCTGATCGTCTTCCTGATCCTGGTGGCGCTCTACATCGCGTGGCGGCTCGAGACCCGCATGGCGATCGCCGCCCTCGTGGCGGTGCTGCACGACGTGCTGCTCACCGCCGGCGTCTACTCGGTGTTCCAGATCCAGGTGACGCCCGCCACGGTGATCGCCTTCCTGACCATCCTCGGCTTCTCCCTCTACGACACCATCGTGGTGTACGACCGGGTGCAGGAGAACGCCGCACGCTTCTCCAAGAGCGGCCGTTACACCTACACGGCGATCATGCGCCGCTCGCTCAACCAGGTGTTCATGCGGTCGCTCAACACGACCCTCGTCACGGTCATCCCCATCCTGGTCATGTACGTCGTCGGCTCGCAGGTGTTCGGCCAGCAGACGCTGGGGGACTTCTCGCTGGCCCTCCTGATCGGCCTGGTGTCCGGCACCTACTCGTCGATCTTCGTGGCGGCGCCGCTCACCGTGTGGCTGAAGGAGCGGGAGCCCCGCTGGCGTGACCTGCGGGCACGCCTCGCTGCCCGTGGTGAGGATCCGTCCGACACGGCGTGGTACGGCGTGTCGTCGTCGGGAGCGGTGACCGGCCGCCCGGTGCGGACGGCCGCCGCCGCTCGATCTGCCTCGTCCTCGGCCCAGGACGGGCCGTCCGACGGTTCGGGCGGAGCCGCTGCGACCGACGTGGCCGACGCCCCGGCGACGAGGAGCGGGGCGGACCCGGTGATTCCTCCCCGGCCCCGCAAGCGGCGTCGCTGACCCGGGCGACCGACCGGCGTCGCCGGGTTCAGTCGGTCAGTTCGGCGAACGTCGACGGGCCGGTCGGAGGTGCCGGGAAGGTCGTCACGAAGTCCCAGGTGCCGAACACCCAGGCGTCGACGCTGCCCTGGGTGACGGGGCGGTCGCCGGCACCCGTGGCCGCGGCGTCCCAGGTGGAGCCTCCGGTCCAGTAGTTCCAGTAGCTGAACCCGGCCGGCCCCTCGTCGCCGCAGGCCGGCGCAGCCGGGAACCCGTCGATGCCGCAGACGAACGCGTCGCCGAACCCGAGCCGGGGCACCTCCTCCGAGATGCGCTGCGCCCGGGCGGCGAGGGCGTCGAGTCCGTCCGACCCCGCGGGGACGACCACGCAGACGACGGGCGGCGAGTCGAGCGCGCCGCCCTGGACCACGACGGCGACCTGGACCTGTCCGGCCCCGGCGGTCGGGCACGCCGCGAGGTTCGGTGCTGGCGGCGGGGGAGGCGGCACGCAGGCCGCAGCGACCAGGGCGAGTCCAGCGGTGGCCAGGGCGGTGATGCGGCGTCGGGTGGTCGACGTCGTGGTTGGGTAGGTCTGCACGGGTCACCTCGGTGTCGGGGCGGTCGAGCCGCCGGTCGTGCGGGGAAATTAGGTTCGCCCCCGGCCGGGGCTCCAGACCGGGGGCCGGGCTCCATTGGGTGCGAACCGGTGGCGCGCGGGAGTCGGTAGCGTGTCGGGGTGCCCACCATGACCCGCGTGCTCCCGTGGCGCCGGGACAACCGTTCCTCGCAGGACGACCTGCAGCAGATCCTCGACGTCTTCCGGCGCGTGCACCCCAAGCGTTCGATCGACCTGATCGAGCGCTCCTACGCCGTGGCCAAGTCGGCACACCGCGGGCAGCTCCGCCGATCGGGCGAGCCGTACATCACGCACCCGCTCGCGGTCGCCGGGATCGTCGCCCGCTACGGGATGGACGACGTGACGATCGCCGGCGCGCTCCTGCACGACGCGGTCGAGGACACCGTCGTGACGCTGCAGGAGATCGAGTCCGACTTCGGCGTCGAGGTGCGTGACATCGTCGACGGGGTCACCAAGCTCGAGCGGTTCCGGTTCGAGACCCGGGAGGCCCAGCAGGCGGCGACCATGCGCAAGATGCTCGTCGCGATGTCCGAGGACCTCCGTGTGCTCGTGATCAAGCTCGCCGATCGGCTCCACAACATGCGGACGGTGGCGGCACTCCCGTGGGAGCGGCAGGAACGACTGGCCGAGGAGACGCTGGACATCTACGCGCCGCTGGCCCACCGGCTCGGCATGCGGCAGGTCAAGGTGCAGCTCGAGGACCTGGCCTTCGCCACGCTCCACCCCAAGCGCTACGCCGAGATCGACCACATGGTCGCCGAGCGGGCCTCGGGGCGACGGCAGTACCTGGCCGAGGTCACGGGCCTCCTCGAGGAGCGGATGGCGGAGCTGAACATCACCGCCGAGGTGGTCGGTCGGGAGAAGCACTACTGGTCGATCTACGACAAGATGATCCGCCGCCACAAGGAGTTCGACGAGATCTACGACCTGCTCGGCGTACGGGTGATCGTGGAGTCGTCCAAGGACTGCTACGCCGCGCTCGGCTCGATCCACTCGCTGTGGTCACCGGTCCTCGGTCGCTTCAAGGACTACGTGGCCATGCCCAAGTTCAACCAGTACCAGTCGCTGCACACGACCGTGATCGGCCCCGAGGGCCGGACCGTCGAGGTGCAGGTCCGGACCCGGGAGATGGACCGTCGTGCCGAGTGGGGCGTGGCCGCGCACTACGCCTACAAGGACCGTTCGGGCGCCGAGGACATCGACTGGTTGAGCCGGCTGGTCGACTGGCAGGAGGAGGTCAGCGACCCGGGCGAGTTCATGGCGAACCTCAAGCTCGACCTGGATCAGGACGAGGTGTTCGTCTTCACCCCCAAGGGCGACGTGGTCACCCTGCCCTCGGGCGCCACGCCCATCGACTTCGCCTACGCCATCCACACCGAGGTGGGGAACCGCTGCATCGGCGCCCGGGTGGCGGGCCGGTTGGTCCCACTGGACACCGCGCTCGTCTCGGGCGAGACCGTGGAGATCTTCACCTCCAAGGTCGACGGCGCCGGTCCGAGTCGGGACTGGCTCCGCTTCGTGGCCACCCCGACGGCCGCCAGCCGCATCAAGCAGTGGTTCTCGCGGGAGCGGCGCCACGACGCGCTCGAACAGGGGCGTGAGGATCTCTCCAAGGCCCTCCGACGTGAGGCGGTCCCCCTGTCGGAGTCCACGTCGCCCGCGGTGCTCGACCAGGTGGCGACGCAGCTCCGTTACCAGGGAGTCGACCCCCTGCTCACGGCGATCGGGGAGCACCACGTGTCGGCCGAGTCGGTCGCCACGAGGATCGTGCGGATGCTGCGCACCGTGGAGGACGACCGCGAGGTCGTCGTGCCCACGCCCAGTCGTGACCGACGGCGCAGCGGTCGACGTCCGGTGGGGGTGCACGTCGAGGGGTTCGACGACGTGCTCGTCCGCATGGCGCGGTGCTGCACGCCCGTTCCCGGCGACGAGATCATGGGGTTCGTGACCCGGGGGCGGGGAGTGTCGGTCCACCGGACCGACTGCGCCAACGCTGCGTCGCTGTCCTCGGCACAGGCGGAACGGGTGCTCGACGTGGACTGGGACGACGACAGCACCGGGGCGTTCGTCGCCCTGATCGAGGTGAAGGGGATCGACCGTCCGCGGCTCCTCGTCGACGTCATCGCCACGCTGTCGGACGGCCACATCAGCATCCTCACGTGTCACAGCCACGTCGACGCCGAGCGGGTCGCGACGATCCGGCTCGAGTTCGAGCTGGGCGACAGCTCGCACCTCGACGTCCTGCTCCAGCGGATCCAGGCCGTCGAGGGGGTCTACGACGCCGACCGGGCCCTGCCGTCGTCGCGGGCGGGGGCGCCCGAGGAGCCCCAGCCTTCCTGAGCGCCCGCTCCGTGTGGTGGCGGGTCGTGTGGTGCCGGACGCCCCGCGCTCTGCGAGACTGGTCCGCATGGTGAGCAAGGACCCGGCCGGGAGCCCCGGCGACGAACGACCGGACCTGCACCTGGTGGCGCCGCTGGACGACGCGGAGGGTCCGGCGTCGGTCGAGGCGGCGGGCACCGGGGACGAGCCACCGGCGACCGAGGTGGAGTCAGCGGACGACAGCACCTCGGGGAGCACGGATCGTCCGTCGCGCCGGATCGGGAAGCGGTCCCGTCAGAGCGACGGGCGCTCCCGGCCGATCGGACCGTCGGTGGCGCCGAGCCGGGCCGCGGTGGACGAGGCGAGGTCCCTGCTCGCCTCCGTCGACCCGGTCTCGTACTACCGGTCGCTGTCGAGCCTGGTGCGGACGGGTCACCACTCGGTGCTCGGTGAGCTCCCGTACACCCCGGCGCTGGAGTTCCACGATCCGTCCTGCGTGGTCGTCCCGCCGCGGCCGGCGAACGTCGAGACGATCGAGCTGTACGCCAGCGCGGCGTACCCGGACTTCGACCGGGTGTTCCGTCCGGTGTTCCGGGACCCGGCGGTCGCCGGCGAGCTCGACGGGGTGTTCCACCTGGTCTTCGGCGAGCAGTCGAACGTGGCCGTCGTGACGAACCACGGCCAGATCATCGACATCGCCCTGGTCATGGGTGCGTTGATCCTGGGGCTCTGCGAACCCGGACGGGAGTTCGGCGTGCTCGGTGAGACGCTCGAGGTGGCCGACGTGGCCGACCGGATCGACGTGATGGTCTCGCGGATGGTCACCACCCGGCAGGCGTTCAACGTGCCGGCCATGCAGGTGCTGCAGTGCGGTGCCCGCACGTTCCTCTCGGTCCCCCAGACGCACTCACGACGTCGCGCCAAGCTCGACCCGGCGCTGGTGAAGGCCAACAACCTGCTGGTCCGCCACGAGCTCGACGCCCAGATGGCCAAGGGCGGGCAGATCCTGGCCATGGCGGCGAGCGGCAGTCAGGACCTGTCCCTGGCCGCGAGCATGGCCAAGAAGATCCGTTCGCAGTGGCGGTCACGGCGGGGGATCGATCCGGGCGACACCAACACGGTCCACCTGCAGCCCCTCTACGACGGCACGATGCAGCTGATGCTCGGCTGCCGCTACGTGCTCCCCATCGCCGTGTCGCTCGAGCCGTCGGCCCCGGCGGTCGTGGTCGGATCGCTCACCCGGGTCCGCGACCAGGACGACTGCCACCGGATCATGGAGTGGATCGCCGACGCCCACCAGGGGGCCACGGCGATCCCGACGATCTACCACCGGCAGGAGGACCCCCTGCTGACGCAGGTGCGGGACCTGGTGCGGAACTGAGTCGACTCGGGGAATGGTCCCGGGGCCGGGCGGCCCCTCCGGTACCGTGTGCGCCCGTGGTCGCACCGGAGCACCCCTTCCAGACCCTGACCGGGATGCGCGACCTCGTCGAGCCCGACACGGGTCGGCGCCGGGCGCTCGTCGCCACGTTCGCCGAGCGGGCCGAGCGCGCCGGCTACGGGGAGATCAGGCCGCCGTTGCTCGAGGAGCTCGGTGTGTTCCTGCGCATGGGCGAGGCCACCGACGTGGTCAGCAAGGAGATGTACGAGTTCGAGGACAAGGACGGCCGCCGGGTAGCCCTCCGTCCGGAGCTCACCGCCGGGGTGGTGCGCGCCTTCGTCCAGCACCACCCGCCCACGCCGTGGAAGGTCTGGTACTCCGGAACGAGCTTCCGCCGGGAACGACCGGCTGCCGGTCGCTACCGCGCCTTCGACCAGGTCGGCGTGGAGGTGCTCGGGGTCGACGACCCGGACCTCGACGTGGAGGTCGTGGCGCTCGCCTGGGGTTCGGTGACCGACCTCGGTCTGCGACGTGTCCGGCTGGTCGTGAACTCGCTCGGTGACCACGAGGACCGGCAGCGCTACACCGACGCCGTCGCGACGTTCCTGCGCTCCCGGCGGGCGGACCTGAGCGAGGCCGCCCGGGCCACCACCGAGCGCAATCCGCTGCGGGTGCTCGACACCAAGCGACCGGAGGACCGGGCCGTGGTGGCCGACGCCCCGTCGATCTCCGACTACCTCTCGCCGGAGTCGGCGGCCCACCTGGAGCGGGTCCTGGCCGGGCTCCGGGCGGTGGGCGTGCCCGTCGAGCAGGACGACCGTCTGGTCCGCGGACTCGACTACTACCGTCGGACCACGTTCGAGCTGGTCGCCGACTCGCTCGACGCGGCGCAGAACGCGGTCGGTGGGGGCGGTCGGTACGACGGACTGGCCGAGGACCTGGGTGGGCCGCCCACCGACGGCATCGGGTTCGCCCTCGGCGTGGACCGACTGCTGCTCGCCTGCGACGCGGAGGGGGTGTTCCCGCCGGCCGACGTGGTCCTGGACGCGTTCGTGGTCGACACCGCCGGCGGCGAGACCGCCCGGGATCTGGTGCACGAGCTCCGCGAAGCGGGTCTGGCCGCCGACCGTCGCTACGGTGGCGGGTCGCTCAAGTCGCAGATGAAGTCGGCTGACCGCTCCGGGGCCCGCTGGGCGCTCCTGGTCGGTTCCGACGAGCTCGACGCCGGCGTGGTCACCGTGCGTGACCTCCGCTCCGGTGCCGAGCAGGTGGCCGTCCCCCGGGCGGACGTCGTCGCCGACCTGCGGCGGCGGTCGAGCGAGCACCGAGAGGACACAGGGACGTGACGAGCATGCGGAGTCTGATGTGCGGCGAGGTCGGCGACGCCCACGTCGGTGAGGAGCTGTCCGTGTGCGGGTGGGTCGCCCGTCGCCGTGAGCACGGCGAGCACCTGGCGTTCCTGGACCTGCGCGACCACACCGGGATCGTCCAGTGCGTCGTCGACGGCGCCGCCGACCTGCGCAGCGAGTGGGTCGTGCGGGTGACCGGCACCGTGCGCCGTCGGCCCGAGGGCACCGTGAACGACCAGCTGGCCACCGGGACGGTCGAGCTCGGGGACTGCACCGTCGAGGTCCTGAACACCGCCGAGCCACCGCCGTTCCCCCTCGACGACCGCGCCGGCGAGGTCGACGAGGTGGTGCGACTGCGCCACCGCTACGTGGACCTGCGTCGGGAGGAGATGCAGCGGAACCTGCGGACACGAGCACGGGTGCTCGGTTCCATCCGTCGGTCGATGGACGACCAGGGGTTCGTCGAGGTCGAGACGCCGCTGCTGATCGCGTCCACGCCCGAGGGAGCCCGGGACTTCGTGGTGCCCTCGCGCCACCGGCCGGGGTCGTTCTACGCCCTGCCCCAGAGTCCCCAGCTCTTCAAGCAGCTCTGCATGGTCGGTGGGGTGGACCGGTACTACCAGGTCGCCCGCTGCCTGCGTGACGAGGACCTGCGAGCCGACCGACAGTTCGAGTTCACCCAGCTCGACGCCGAGATGAGCTTCGCCGACCAGGAGGACGTCCTGGCGGTGATCTCGACGGCGGTCGACGCCGCCGTCAGGTCGGTCCGTGGCGAGGGGATCGGGGAGGTGCCGCGCACCTCGTGGCGCGAGGCGATGGACCGCTACGGGTCCGACAAGCCGGACGTGCGCTTCGGCATGGAGCTCACCGAGCTCACCGACCTGTTCTCGGCGACGGAGTTCAAGGCCTTCCGGGCGTCCTCGATCAAGGGCATCCGCCACGAGGGCGCTGCCGGGGACACCTCCCGCAGCCGACTCGACGAGCTCACCGAGACCGCCGTGCGCTGGGGGGCCAAGGGGCTCGTGTGGATGCGGGTCGAGTCGGCCGACGGCGGCGGCGTCCAGCTGGTCTCACCCGTCGCCAAGTTCATGTCCGAGACGGAGTTGGCCGGCGTGGCCGAGCGTCTGGACGCCCGCGTGGGCGACGTGCTGTACCTGGTCGCCGACGAGTGGGCCACCACGACCCACGTGCTCGGCCTGTTGCGCCTCGAGCTCGGACGTCCTCCCACGGACGAGGGCGGTCTGCGGTTCCTGTGGGTGGTGGACTTCCCCCTGTTCGAGTCCGTCGACGCCGCCACGGGTCGGCCGGTGCCCGCCCACCACCCGTTCACCATGCCGCACCCCGACGACCTGGCCGCGCTCGAGGGCCCTGCGTCGGGGCTCCTCGGGGTGCGGTCGCAGGCCTACGACCTGGTGCTGAACGGCTGGGAGCTCGGCTCGGGCAGCGTCCGGATCCACCGTCGGGAACTCCAGCAGCAGGTGCTCGACCTGCTCGGCATCGGAGTGGAGGAGGCCACGGAACGCTTCGGGTTCCTGCTGGACGCCTTCCGGTACGGAGCGCCTCCCCACGCCGGGTTCGCCTTCGGCGTCGACCGGCTCGTGGCCCTGCTGCTCGGCGAGGACAACATCCGCGAGGTCATCGCCTTCCCCAAGACCCAGTCGGGGACCGACCCGCTGACCGGCGCACCCACCGAGATCGATCCGACGCAGCTCTCCGAGCTGGGACTGCGGTCGCTCCCGCCCCAGGGCTAGCGGTGGCCGGTTCCGACGGCGACCTGTTCACCGCAGCGGCCGAGGAACGGCTCCGCCGCCGGGGACCGCTCGCCGACCGGTTGCGCCCCACGTCGCTCGACGAGGTCGTCGGGCAGTCCCACCTCCTCGCTCCGGGTCGACCACTCCGGGCGCTCGTGGACGCCGACCGGCTCAGCTCGGCGATCCTGTGGGGTCCGCCGGGGACCGGCAAGACGACCCTCGCCCGGCTCGTCGCCTCGGGTTCCGCCAAGGCGTTCGTGCCGCTCTCGGCGGTGACGGCCTCGGTGCGCGACATCCGTGACGAGGTGGCGCGGGCCACCGAGCGGCTGGGTGCCAACGGGGTCGGCACGATCCTGTTCCTCGACGAGATCCACCGGTTCTCCAAGTCCCAGCAGGACGCGCTGCTGCCGGCGGTCGAGACCGGCCTGCTGGTGCTCGTGGGCGCGACGACCGAGAACCCGCACTTCGAGGTCAACCCACCGCTGCTGAGTCGCTCGACGCTGTTCCGGCTGGAGCCGCTGGACCGGTCGGCCCTGGAGGAGCTCGTGCGCCGAGGGCTGGCCGCCGAGTCGGCGACGGCCACCGAGGAGGCGGTCGCGCACCTGGTCGATCGCTCGGGGGGCGACGGTCGGCACCTGCTGACCTCGCTCGAGGTGGCCGTGGCGATCGCCGCGGCCCGCCAGGAGACCGAGCCGGCGGTGACCCTGGCCGACGCCGAGGCCGCGCTCGGTGCGTCGGTGGTGCGCTACGGGCGCGACGACCACTACGACGTGGTCTCGGCGTTCATCAAGTCGATCCGAGGTTCGGACCCGGACGCCGCGCTGCACTGGTTGGCCCGGATGCTCACCGCCGGGGAGGATCCGCGCTTCGTGGCCCGTCGGCTGGTGGTGGCGGCGTCCGAGGACGTCGGGCTCGCGGACCCGACGGCGCTGCTCGTCGCCGACGCAGCCGCCCGCGCTGTGGAGTTCGTCGGGATGCCGGAGGCCCGGATCAACCTGGCGCACGCCACGGTCCACCTGGCCCTCGCCCCCAAGTCGAACACGGCCTACGTCGCCTACGGACGGGCCGCGTCCGACGTGGGCGAGGGCGACGTCGGCGAGGTCCCTGCGCCGTTGCGGGATGCGTCCACCCGTGGTTCCCGGTCGCTGGGTCACGGCGCGGGCTACCGCTACCCGCACGACGAGCCGGGTGGGTGGGTGGCCCAGCAGTACCTGCCGGACCCGCTCGTGGACCGGCGCTACTACGAACCCTCGCCCCACGGTCGCGAGGCCGCGCTCGCCGCCGAGTGGCGGCGTCGACGGTCGGCGACCGACGGGGATCCACCGTCGCCGGAGCCCGCTGGGGGACAATGACCCTCGGTGAGCGTGGTCGACCTGGTGGCCCTGACGTGCGCGGTGCTCGCGCTGGCGGCCTCGGCGGCGCTCGCGCTCGCCACCCAGCGGACCCTCGCAGCGGCCCGTGAGCTGGAGCGGACCCGGGAGGAGTTCGTCGCCCGGGCGGAGCCGGCGCTCGAGGAGCTCCGGTCGGTGGTGCTCCGGGCGGGTGCCCAGGTGGACCGCGTGGACGACCTCGTCGAGGTGGCGGCCAGCATCGGCGACCGGGTCGACGCCGCCACCGAGGTGACGTACCGGGCGCTCACGTCGCCGGTGATCAAGACCGTCGCCCTGGCCTCGGGCACCCGTCGGGTCGCCCGGAGGCTGCGTGGCGTCGATCCGCTCCCCGAGTCGGGAGCCAGGACGGGCACGGGGAGGTAGCCGGTGTTCAAGCGGGTCGTGTGGTTCGGGCTCGGTGCTGCCGCAGGCGCGTCGGGCGTCGTGTGGGCCGAGCAGCAGGTGCGCCGGCGGATCGAGGAGCTCGGTCCCGACCACGTGGTGACGCTCGCCGGTCGCTCCGCCCGTCGGGTCGGGCGGTCCCTGCTCGACGCCGTGGCGGAGGGCCGGGAGGTGGCCGCCGACACCGAGGACGAGCTGCGCGCCCGCCGGGACCAGCGTCTCCGGGACGGTCGTCGTCCCGGAGAGGTCCGTCCGGGGGTCGTGCGGGGACCGACCCGCTCCTGAGGCGGGGACGCCGGAGCGCCCACAGGGCCCGGCGGTGGGACGTCCCGGCCGACCGGTAGGCTCCCGCACCATGGCTGGGCGCATCTCCACCGCCGAGGATCTCCGGCGCGCGTGGACCGACTTCTTCGCCGCCCGTGGCCACACGGCGGTGCCGTCGGGGAGCCTCATCCCGACCCACCCGTCGGCGCCCATGTTCACCAACTCGGGCATGATGCCGTTCGTCCCGTACTTCCTGGGTGAGGAACCGGTGCCCTACGACCCGCCCCGGGCCTCCTCGGTGCAGAAGTGCGTCCGGGCCGGCGGCAAGCACAACGACCTCGACGCCATCGGTCGGTCCCCCCGCCACCTCTCGTTCTTCGAGATGCTCGGCAACTTCAGCTTCGGCGACTACTTCAAGCCCGAGGCGATCGCCTGGGCGTGGGAGTTCGTCACGGGTGAGCTGGGTCTGGACCCGGACCGGCTCTGGGTGACGGTCCACACCTCCGACGACGAGGCCGAGTCGATCTGGGCCGACGTCGTGGGCCTGCCCGCGGAGCGGATCCAGCGGCTCGGGGCCGACAACTTCTGGGAGATGGGGGAGACGGGCCCGTGCGGCCCGTCCTCGGAGATCTTCTGGGACTACGGGGAGGACCTCGGCCCGGGGGGCGGGCCCGCCAACCCGGACGCCGACCGGCGGTTCGTGGAGATCTGGAACCTGGTCTTCACCCAGTACTTCCGGGACGCCGACGGCACCCTGACGGACCTCCCGACCCGGAACGTGGACACCGGCGCCGGACTGGAGCGGATCCTGGCGGTCCTGGCCGGGAGCCCGTGGCTCTACTCGGCCGACGTGCTCGCCGCACTCGTCGACGAGGCCCAGTCGGTCACCGGCCGCCGCCTCGGCGACGGCGAGCTCACCGACGTGGCGCTCCGGTTGCTGGCCGACCACACGCGGACGGCGGCGTTCCTCGTGGCCGACGGCGTCGTGCCGTCCAACGAGGACCGGGGGTACGTGCTGCGGCGCATCATCCGACGTGCGGTCCGCTTCGCCTACATGCTGGGTGTCGAGCGCGACGTCCTGGCGCCCCTGGTGGACCGCAACGCCGACGTGATGGGCGTGGCCTACCCGGAGCTGCTCCGGGACCGGGACCGGATCCGCTCGACGATCGAGCGCGAGGAGCAGCAGTTCCGGGGGACGCTGGCACGTGGGTCCGCGCTGCTCGACGCCGAGCTCGACTCGCTCGAGCCCGGGGCACGGCTCGGCGGCTCGGTGGCCTTCGAGCTGCACGACACCTACGGGTTCCCGCTCGAGGTCACCGTCGAGATGGCCGAGCTGCGCTCGGTCGAGGTCGATCGCGACGGCTTCGAGGCCGCCATGGCCGACCAGCGCGAGCGTTCCCGGGCGGCTGGCCGCCGGGGATCGGTGGCGTCGGGCGCCGACGCCGACACCGAGCGGGCCCTGCTCGCCGAGCACGGACCGACGGACTTCCTCGGCCGGGAGGTCCTCGAGTGCGAGGCCACCGTCCTGGCGGTGGTGGGCGACGGCGTCTACCTGGACCGGACGCCCTGCTACGCCGAGTCGGGCGGTCAGGTGGGGGACACCGGCGAGATCGTGGGACCCTCGGGAACCCTCCGCGTGCTGGACACGACCCTGTCTCCCGGTGGGCTGCACCGCCACCTGACCGAGGTCGTCGACGGTGGCGTGGCGGCGGGCGACCGGGTCACCGTCTCGGTCGCCGCGTCCCGACGGGCGGCGATCCGGCGGAACCACACCGCGACCCACCTCCTGCACTGGGCCCTGCGTCAGGTCCTCGGCGACCACGTCGCCCAGCAGGGTTCGCTGGTGGGTCCCGACCGACTGCGGTTCGACTTCTCCCACCACGAGCGCGTCACCACGGACCAGCTCCGCCGGGTCGAGGACCTGGTCAACGCCCAGATCCTCTCCGACGCCGAGGTCACCCACGTCGAGATGACCATGGAGGAGGCACGGGGACTCGGTGCCCTGGCGTTCTTCGGCGACAAGTACGGCGACGTGGTGCGGGTGCTGCAGGCGGGACCGGAGAGCGTCGAGCTGTGCGGCGGCACCCACGTCTCGGCGCTCGGGCAGATCGGCCTGGTCGTGGTGGTCTCGGAGGGGTCGATCGGGTCGAACATCCGCCGGATCGAGGCCGTGAGCGGCACGGGGGCGGTCGACCGGCTCCGCTCCGAGGAGGACCTGCTGGCCCGGGTGGCCTCGTCGGTCGGCGTGCCCGTCGAGGACCTGGTGGGCGGGGTCGACAAGCGGATCGGCGAGCTGGCGGACCTCCGTCGCGAGGTGGCGGACCTGCGACGTCAACTGGCCGGTGGTCAGGCCGACGACCTGGCGTCGGCGGCGGTGGACGGCGTGGTCGTGGCCCGGGTCGAGGCGGACGACCGGGACCAGGTGCGCGAGCTGGCGCTGTCCCTGCGGGACCGACCGGGGATCGACGTCGTGGTGCTCGGAGCGAGCCCCGGCGGCAAGGGCGTCGCGATCGTCGCCGCCGTCGACCCGGCCTCGGGGCTCGACGCCGGGGCCCTGATCGCCGAGGCCGCGTCGATGGTCGGCGGTGGCGGGGGCAAGGGGGCCGACCTGGCGGTCGCCGGTGGTCGGAATCCCGAGCACCTCGACGCTGCGCTGGACCTCGTCCGGACGTCGGTGGCCCGGTGAGGACGGACCCCCAGGACCTGCCGGTCCCGGTCGGCCGGGTGCTGGGTCTCGACCTCGGCGAGCGGCGGATCGGGGTCGCCTCGAGCGACGCGGACGGTCGGCTCGCCGTGCCGTCCGAGGTGGTGGAACGGACGCCCGACCGACCGGCGGTGCACCGGAGGATCTGCGGGCTCGTGGAGGACCTCGAGGCGGTCGCCGTGGTGGTGGGGGTGCCCCTGAGTCTCGACGGGTCCGTCGGCCCTGCGGCGAGGAGGATCCTGGACGAGGTGGCGGATCTCCGGGCGGTCGTCGGTGTCCCGGTGTTCACCTGCGACGAGCGGTTCTCGACGACCGAGGCCCACAGCAGCCTCCGGGAGGCCGGGCTCGACGGCCGGGCCCGCCGTGGGGTGGTCGACGCCGTCGCCGCCTCCGTGATCCTGCAGCGTTGGCTCGACCGGCGACCGAGCCGCGAGGATGTCCCCTCGTGAGCGACAGCGGGGGAGTCGGGTCGGGGTCGACCACCGAGCGGGTGGTCCGCCGTCGTCCAGCCGGCGCGTCCTCGGTCCGACCGGCACCGGCACCCGGTCGGCGGACTCCTGCGGGGCCGGTTCGTCCGGGTGAGGAGTACGTCCCCGTCACGCCGCCGGGCCGAGGCGGCCGTCGGCTCGTCGCCGTCACGGCGATCGTGGTGGCGCTCGTCGGCGTGGCCCTGTTGGTGGCCGTGCTGTGGATCGGCCGTCAGGTCGACCCGAGCGGACCCCAGGGTGATCTGGTCGGCGACGTGGTGATCGAGCCCGGTACGTCCCGCGACGGCATCGCCAGCGTGCTCGCCGACCGCGGGGTGATCTCGAACGCCCGGATCTTCGCCCTGCAGGCCCAGCTCACCGGTGGCGGACCGTGGGAGGCCGGTCGGTACGTGAACTTCCGGTCCAACTCGTCGTTCGAGGAGGCGGCGGCGGTCCTCGACGAGGGTCCCGTGCCGCCGGACGCCCGGGTCGTGCGGATCCCCGAGGGGACGAACGCTGCGGGCATCCTCGAGATCATCGAGGAGTCGGTGCCCGGTGTGACGGCCTCGGACCTGCTGACTGCCCTCGCCTCCGGCGAGGTCACCTCCCGCTACAAGCCCGCGGACGTCAGCAACTGGGAGGGCTTCCTGTTCCCGGACACCTACGAGTTCGCGGTCGACGCCACTCCGGTGGAGATCCTCCAGACGCTGGTCGACCGCAACGACGAGGTGCTCGACTCGCTCGACTACGACCGCGCCGAGGCGCTGCAGGGGCGGTCCGCCTACGACCTGGTGACCGTCGCCTCGCTGATCGAGCGGGAGACCGGCCAGCCGCCGGAGGAGCGCGGGCAGATCGCCCGGGTCATCTTCAACCGGCTGGACGCCGACGAGATCCTGGGCATCGACGCCTCCAACCTCTACGGACTCGGCCGGACCTCGGGCGAGCTCACGGCCTCGGACCTCGCCGTGGACTCGCCCTACAACCTGCGGCTCAACCGCGGCCTGCCCCCCACCCCGATCGCCTCGCCCGGCAAGGCCTCGCTCGAGGCGGCGATCCGGGCCCCCGTCGGTGACTGGATGTACTACGTCCTGGTCTCCAACGATCCGCCGACGCACTTCTTCACCTCGTCGGCCGAGGAGTTCGAGCGTGTGGCGCAGGACTCCCGTGAGCGGGGTGTGTTCTGAGCGACGATCCGGTGCCGGGGTGGCCCTCCGGGTCGACCCGCCTGGCGTGCGTGATCGGTGACCCGGTCCGCCACTCGCTGTCGCCGACGGTGCACAACGCGGCGTTCCGTGAGCTCGGCCTGGACTGGGTGCTGGTGGCGCTCGAGGTGGCGCCGGCGCACCTCCCCGCAGCCGTCGAGGGCTGGCGAGCGCTCGGGGTGGCCGGTGCCTCGGTCACGATGCCGCACAAGGAGGCGGTGGTCGACCTGCTCGACGAGGTCAGCGACGACGCCGCCGCCCTGGGTGCGGTCAACTGCGTCGTGGTGGAGGACGGGAGGCTCCTCGGGCACAACACCGACGGGGCGGGGTTCGTGGCGTCCCTCCAGGGCGCCGGTGGTCGTCCGGCTGCAGCGCTGACGGGACGAACGGTGGTCCTCGGGACCGGAGGTGCCGCTCGTGCGGTCGCCCGGGCGGTCGCCCTCAGCGGTGCCGCCGAGGTGGCGCTCGTGAGCCGGGACCCCGACCGGGCCCGGGCGGTGGCCGACTCGATCGGGTCCGGGGTCGTGGGCGCATCGGCGGCTGCGGTCGGGGAGGCCGACCTGGTCGTGAACGCCACACCGGTCGGCATGGCGGAGCACCCCGGCCGACCGTGCCCGCCGGAGGCGCTCCGGGCCGACGCGGTCGTCGTGGACCTCGTCTACCACCCCCTCGAGACGGAGTGGCTCGCTGCGTGCCGCACCCGGGGGCTCGAGGTCACCAACGGCGTGCCGATGCTGGTGCACCAGGCGGCCGTCGCCTTCGAGCTGTGGACCGGCCGTCCGGCACCGGTCCCGACCATGACGTCTGCGGCGACGGCCCGGCTGGGTGTGGCGGGCGGCCCCGACTGATCGCTGAAGTTCGTCCCGGGACGTGCCGATAGAGGGAGCACACCTGAGGAGGTGCAGCTCCGATGTCACTCCACGGCACCCTCGACTCGTTCCCGCTCGCCGACGTGCTCCGGTTCCTCGCCGGTGCCCAACGGTCCGGCGTCCTGCAGGTCGACGGTGACCGCGGCACCGTCCGACTGTGGCTCGAGGACGGCGAGTGCACCGGTGCCGAGTGCGGTGGGTCCGTGGTGGACGACGCCGTCCCGGCGACGGTCGAGGCCCTCCGATTCGTCGGCGGAACGTTCAGCTTCGACGAGGCGGGGACGACGCCCCGTCGGCTCCACTCCAGGCCGTTGTCGGTCGTCCTCGCCGAGGCCCTCGACCTCCGGGCGGAGTGGGACTCCATCGAGCTCGTGCTGCCGTCGACCAGGCACCGGGTCCGACCCGTGCCGACCCCGCCGGACGGTCGGGCGGTGCTCGACCCGCTCGGCTGGCGACTCGTGACCTCGCTCGGCAGGTCCGACGACGTGGGGTCGGTCGTCGCCCGATCCGGGGTCGGCGAACTCGACGCCGCCAGGGCGCTCGTGGCGCTGGTCCGCGACGGGCTGCTGGTCGTGGAGTCCCCCGGCGCACCCGTGGCCCAGGCCGCCGAGGTCGTCCCCGGGGACACCGCCGACCCGGTGGTCCCCTCGGTGGTGGTCGCAGCGGACCCCTTCGTCGAGGCGCAGGAGCGCTTCCCGATCGACGACCTCCTCGACTCGCCGGCGTCCTTCGACGCGCTGGTGGACCCACCTGCGAACGATCGGGCCCCCGTCGCCAGCAGCGCTGCCGACGCCGTCACGGCGTTCAGCCCCGACGCCGCCTCGGCGGTGGCCGAGGTCGTGGCGTCGGGCGGCGCCCCGGCGCCGACGCCGGGTGACACCCCCGGTTCGGATCCGGCCTTCCGCTGATCGAGGGCGTCGACCCGGGGTGTCCCGTGGGCCCCTGCGGGGTTGGGTACGGTGGTCCCTCGTGGACGTCGCGCGCGTGGACCGGTTGCTCCGTGGGAGTCCGCCGTGAGCGGCTG
>CAIQNH010000088.1 GCA_903873135.1 uncultured Actinomycetes bacterium | reverse complement strand
CGGGTTCGAGTTCATGGTGGCGTTCCTGCAGGCGTTCATCTTCAGCCTGCTGACCGCCGTCTACATCGGCGGGGCCCAGCACCCGCAACACTGACCTGACCACACCGTCGCCTCCCGGCGGCGCCTCAACAGGAGAACCCACACCCATGAGTGCACTGTCCAACGCTGTCGCACAGGTCGTCACCCAGGCCGGCGAGTCCGGTGGCCTCGACGCCGACGCCGCCAAGTCCGCGGCCGGCGCCGGTTCCGCCGGCTTCGCCTACGGGCTCGCCGCCATCGGCCCGGGCATCGGCATCGGCTACCTGGTCGGTCAGGCCGTCCAGGCCATCGCCCGCCAGCCGGAGTCGGCCGGGCAGGTGCAGACCACGATGTTCCTGGGCATCGCCTTCACCGAGGCGCTCGCCCTGATCGGCTTCGTGGTCTTCATCCTCCTCAAGTTCGTCTGAGGCGACCGGCGGCCCGTGCCGCCGGCCGGAGGAGTGGTCCACCCACGGACCTGACCACCACACCCGCCCGGACACCGGGCGGGTCGACCGAACGGACCCGCCGACGGCGGAACGACCAGGAGTCACCATGCTGTTCGCAGCGATCAACCTGTTGGCCGCCGAGGGCGGGGAGGAAGCGGTCAACCCCGTGTTCCCCGACTCGGCGGGCGAGCTCGTGTGGGGCGCGATCTTCTTCTTCCTGACGTGGATCGTGCTCCGGTACGTCTGCCTGCCGCCGCTGCTCAAGGCCCGAGAGGACCGCGAGCTGCAGGCCCAGGCCGACTACGAGGCCGCCGCGGCGGCCGAGGCCGCCACCGAGCAGGTCCGGCGCGACTACGAGACGACCATCTCCGAGGCGCGCCTGCAGGCCACCAGGACCGTCGACGAGGTCAGGATGGAGGCCGACGCGGAGCGGGGTCGCAAGGTCCTGGCCGTCGAGCAGGAGATCGCCGAGCAGCGGCAGGCTGCGCTCGCCGAGATCGAGTCGGCCCGGGCTGCGGCGATCGGTCAGCTCGCCCCGGACGTGGCCGAACTGGCGGCTGCGGCGGCGTCCAAGGTCGTCCAGTCGCCGGTCGACGCCGCAGCGGTGCGACCGGCTGTCGACGAGTTCGTGAACCGCTCCGGCGGGTCGAAGTGACCGGGAGGACGACCTGATGCCCACCACCACCGCCACGCTGCTCGCCGCCGAGGGGCCCAACGGGCTCTGGCTGCCGGCCGACATCAACGAGGTCATCTGGAGCAGCCTCGCCTTCCTCATCGTCGCCGTGCTCCTCTACAAGTTCGGTGCGGACGTGGTGCGCAGGTACTACGCCAACCGCACCGCAGCGGTCGAGGAGCGACTCGACGCCGCGGCGTCGGCGCGCACCGAGGCCGAGGCCGAGCGCGACCGGATCAAGGCGGCGCTCGCTGACTCCGACGACGAGGCCGCCCGGATCATCGAGGAGGCCCGGCAGACCGCCGACCGCCTCCGGGTCGACATCGCAGCCCGGACCGAGACCGAGATCGCCCAGATCCGGGAGCGGGCCGCAGCCGACCTCGTGGTCACGCAGGGTCAGGCCAACGCCGACCTGGCCGGCGAGGTGTCCCGACTCGCGCTCGGAGCCACCGAGCAGTACGTGGGTTCCACCCTCGACGGCGCCGCGCAGCAGCGGCTCATCGACGACTACATCCGCCAGGTCGGCTCGCAGAACTGACTGCGGCGACCAGCACACCGACACCGACGGGAGACACCATGAGCGACAACAGGGCCAGCGCCTACGCCGACGCCGCGCTGGCGATCGCCTCGGCCGAGGGCGACACCGCCGAGGTCACCGACGAGCTGTTCCGCTTCGGGCAGGTGCTGCTCGGCAACGAGGAGCTCCGCCGGACCCTCTCGGACCCGCACCTCCCGGTCGAGAAGCGGAGCCAGATCGTCGAGGACCTGCTCGACGGACGGGCGACCCGGACCACCGTGTCGTTCGTGTCGATGCTCGTCGCCTCGGGCCGCATCGGCGAGCTCCCGGCGATCGCCGAGGAGATCACCCAGCGGGCTGCCGCCGCCTCGGGCGAGACCGTCGCCGAGGTGCGCTCGGCCGTGGCGCTCACCGACGCCCAGGTGTCCGAGCTCCAGCAGGCCCTCACCAACCGGATGGGCCGCCCCGTCACCGTCCGCAACGTCGTGGACGAGTCGGTCATGGGTGGCGTCGTCACCCGCATCGGGGACTCGGTCCTCGACGGCTCCGTCCGCACCCGCCTCAACCAGCTGCGCGAGGCCTTCTGAGCCCAGCTCAGCACCGTCCCAGAAGTCGTACCGAAGCACAGGAGAGCAACCAGATGGCCGAGCTCACCATCAACACCGCCGACATCACGGCGGCGATCAAGAAGAACCTCGAGGGCTTCACGCCCGACCTGGAGCTGACCCAGGTCGGCCGGGTGATCGAGGTCGGCGACGGGATCGCCCGGGTGTCGGGCCTGCCCGACGCGGCGGTCAACGAGCTCCTCGAGTTCGAGTCCGGCCTGCTGGGCCTGGCGCTCAACCTCGACGAGGACTCCATCGGCGCCGTGGTGCTCGGTGAGGTCGACTCCGTGGAGGAGGGGCAGCCGGTGCGGGCCACCGGCCAGATCCTCTCCGTGCCCGTCGGCGACGGGGTGATCGGACGCGTGGTGAACACCCTCGGCGAGCCGATCGACGGCAAGGGTCCGCTGACCAACGTCACCCAGCGACGCATGGAGATCCAGGCGCCCGGCATCATGGGTCGCCAGCCGGTGGGCGAGCCGATGCAGACCGGCATCAAGTCGATCGACTCCCTCATCCCGATCGGTCGGGGTCAGCGGGAGCTCATCATCGGCGACCGGAAGACCGGCAAGACCACCATCGCCATCGACACGATCCTGAACCAGCGCGGTCTCGGGGTGAAGTGCATCTACGTGGCCGTCGGCCAGAAGGCCTCCACGGTGGCCCAGACGGTGGCCACCCTCGCCGAGCGCGGCGCCCTCGACTACACCGTCGTCGTGGTCGCCCCGGCGTCGGACCCGGCGCCGTTCAAGTACCTCGCTCCCTACGCCGGCTGCGCCATGGGGCAGCACTGGATGGACACCGGCGAGGCCGCCCTGGTGGTGTACGACGACCTGTCCAAGCAGGCCGAGGCCTACCGGCAGGTGTCGCTGCTCCTGCGCCGTCCGCCGGGGCGTGAGGCCTACCCGGGCGACGTCTTCTACCTGCACAGCCGCCTGCTCGAGCGGGCCGCCAAGCTCTCCGACGAGCTCGGGGCCGGCTCGCTGACGGCGCTGCCGATCATCGAGACCAAGGCCGGCGACGTCTCCGCGTACATCCCGACGAACGTCATCTCCATCACCGACGGCCAGATCTTCCTCCAGGACGACCTGTTCAAGTCCGGTGTGCGCCCGGCGGTCGACGTGGGCATCTCGGTGTCCCGCGTGGGCTCGGCCGCCCAGATCAAGGCCATGAAGAAGGCCGTGGGCACGCTGAAGTCGGACCTGCAGCAGTTCCGTGAGCTCGAGGCGTTCGCCGCCTTCGGCTCCGACCTCGACGCCGTGTCGAAGGCCCAGCTCGAGCGGGGCTACCGCCTGACCGAGCTCCTCAAGCAGGGCATCAACTCGCCCATGCCGGTGGAGGAGCAGTGCGTGGTGATCTTCGCCGGCACCCGCGGCTACCTCGACGACATCGAGGTGGAGGACGTCGCAGCCTTCCAGGACGGCCTGCTCGAGTGGTTCCGGACCCGGCACGCCGACGTGCTCGCCGGGATCCGCGACACGGGTGACATCGCCGACGAGGACGCCTTCGAGGGCGGCATCAAGGCCTTCGCCGAGCAGTTCGTGCCGGCGACCCGGTCCGGCGACCTGCCCGAGGCCGAGGCCCAGGCCGACGCCGAGTCGACCATCGCCACGTCGTCACGTCACCTCCCCGAGGAGGACCTCGAGCGGGACGAGGACGAGCAGCGCTGACCGGCGCCGCCCGCGAACACAGGAGCCACCATGCCCGGCGCACAGGAACGGGTCCTCCGACGGAGGATCGGGAGCGTCCAGAACACCAAGAAGATCACGCGGGCCATGGAGCTCATCGCCGCGACGCGCGTCGTCAAGGCCCAGCAGCGCGCCAACGAGGCCCGGCCCTACGCCGAGCACATCACGCAGGTGATCCAGGACCTCTCCGCCGGTGGCGCCGAGGCGGACCACCCGCTGCTGCGCCCGGTCGAGCAGGTGTCCCGGGTGGGTGTGGTGGTGCTCGCGGCCGACCGCGGACTGGCCGGTGCCTACAACTCGAACGTCATCAAGACCGCCGAGCGCGAGATCATGGCGGCCCGCAGCGAGGGGATGGCCTACGACCTGGTCACCATCGGGCGGAAGGCCAAGGGCTACTTCCAGTTCCGGAACTACCCCATCACGGCGTCGTTCGAGGGGTTCTCCGAGAAGCCCACGTTCGAGGACGCCGCGGACATCGCCGCCCGGGTGATCGAGCTGTTCACCGCCGAGGGCGGGTGCGACCGGATCGTGCTCGTCTACACCCGGTTCATCTCCATGGGCTCCCAGGAGGTCGTGGTGCGTCGGTTCCTGCCGCTCGAGACGGTGGAGCGGATCGCCGAGCAGGGTGACGCCGAGGCGGTCGCCGGCTTCGAGTTCGAGCCGTCCGCCGGAGCCGTCCTCGAGAGCCTGCTGCCCCGCTACGTGGAGTCGCGGCTGTTCGCCGCGCTGCTCGACGCCGCGGCGTCGGAGCTGGCCAACCGTCAGCGGGCCATGAAGTCGGCCACCGACAACGCCCAGGAGCTCATCCTGAAGCTCACCCGGAAGATGAACCAGGTGCGCCAGGACGCGATCACCACCGAGATCATGGAGATCATCGGTGGCGCCGAGGCGCTCGCGGACGACCGCGACGAACCGGGCGAGCTCATCCTCTCCCGCCTCGACTCCGACCCCTTCCCGGCGCACGTCGGGGAGCACCACGCCTCCGGTCCCGACCGGATCTGACCCGACCGACACCGAACGTCACACCCAGGAGCCAACCATGAGCGTCACCGAGACCCAGCTGAAGGACGGGCGCATCGTCGCCATCGCCGGTCCGGTGGTGGACGTCGAGTTCCCGCCCGACTCCATCCCCGAGATCAACACCGCGCTCGAGTTCACCATCACGGTGGAGGGCACCGACACCGCCGTGGTGGCCGAGGTCGCCCAGCAGATCGGTGACAACCGGGTGCGGGCGATCGCCATGCGGCCGACCGACGGCCTGGTCCGAGGCACCACGGTGCGGAACCTGGGCCACGGCATCTCCGTGCCCGTGGGCGACGCGACGCTCGGCCACGTCTTCAACGTGCTCGGCCAGCCGCTCGACGTCGAGTCGATCGGCGAGACCGAGCGCTGGGACATCCACCGCGAGGCGCCGCCGTTCGACACGCTCGAGCCCAAGGCCGTGATGTTCCCGACCGGCATCAAGGTGATCGACCTGCTGACCCCGTACCTCCAGGGCGGCAAGATCGGCCTGTTCGGTGGCGCCGGCGTGGGCAAGACGGTGCTGATCACCGAGATGATCACCCGTGTGGCCACGCAGTTCGGCGGTGTGTCGGTGTTCGCCGGCGTGGGGGAGCGGACCCGTGAGGGTACCGACCTGTTCATCGAGATGGGCGAGACCGACATGGGCGACGGCACCTCGGTGCGCGACAAGGCGGCCCTCGTGTTCGGCCAGATGGACGAGCCGCCGGGGGTGCGCCTCCGGGTGGCCCTGTCGGCGCTGACCATGGCCGAGTACTTCCGCGACGTGCAGGGCCAGGACGTGCTGTTGTTCGTGGACAACATCTTCCGCTTCACCCAGGCCGGCTCCGAGGTGTCGACCCTGCTCGGCCGCATGCCGGCCGCCGTGGGCTACCAGCCGACGCTCGCCGACGAGATGGGCGAGCTGCAGGAGCGGATCACCTCGACCGGCGGACGGTCGATCACCTCGCTGCAGGCGGTGTACGTGCCCGCCGACGACTACACCGACCCGGCGCCGTTCACGGCCTTCACCCACTTCGACGGCACCACCGAGCTGAGCCGTGACATCGCAGCGCTCGGCATCTACCCCGCGGTGGACCCGCTGGCGTCGACGTCGACGATCCTCACGCCCGAGGTGGTGGGGGACCGGCACTACGCCGTGGCCCGTCGGGTGCAGGAGATGCTCCAGCGCTACAAGGAGCTGCAGGACATCATCGCCATCCTCGGCATCGACGAGCTCTCCGAGGAGGACCGGGTCACCGTGGACCGGGCCCGGAAGATCCAGAAGTTCCTGGCCCAGCCGATGTACGTGGCCGAGGTGTTCACCGGCCTCCCCGGCATCTTCACCCCCGTCGAGGAGACGGTCGAGAGCTTCGAGATGCTCTGCAACGGTGACCTCGACCACCTGCCGGAGCAGGCGTTCTTCAACGTCGGTGGCGCCGAGGACGCCGTGCGCAAGGCCGCCGAGCTGGAGAAGCAGGTCTGATGTCGCTGCTCGTCGAGCTCGTCTCGCCCGAGCGGGTGGCCTACTCGGGTACCGCCGACATGGTCATCTGCCGGACGACGACCGGCGACATCGCCTTCCTGCCCGGGCACATCCCGTTCATCGGGGTGCTGGCGACGCACCCGGTGCGTCTGATCCGGGACGACGGCGAGGTGGTGATCGCGGTCCACCAGGGATTCGTCGAGGTCTCACCGCCCGACGAGGAGGGCCGGACCCGCGTGACGATCCTCTCGGACGTGGCCGAGCTGTCGGACGCCATCGACGTGGACCGCGCCCGCGCGGCCCGCGCCGGCGCCGAGGAGCGTCTGCGCACCGACCCGGGCGACCCGGAGGCACTCTCGGCGCTGCGCCGCGCCGAGGTCCGTCTGTCGGTCACCGACGCCGCCTGAGTCGGTTCGTCGCCGACCCGGAGGGCCGGCCCCGGGGCTAGGGTCGTCTCGTGGCCAGGACCCGGCTGTTCGTCGCCCTGCTGCCCGAGCCGGAGCAGTGGTCCTGGCTGGACGAGGTCCGCCGTGGGCTCGAGGTCCCGGAGCCGTTCCGCATCCCGCCCCACGTCACGCTGGTGCCGCCGGTCAACGTGGCCCCGGCCGACCTCGACGAGGTGGACCGCACCCTCGCCGCAGCGGTCGAGTCGGTCGAGCCCTTCGACCTGGAGCTCGGTCCGGCGACCACCTTCCTGCCCGACACCCCGACCATCCAGCTGTCGGTCGCAGGCGACCTGGTCGCGCTGGGACGGTTGCGGGCCCGGCTGGTCGACGGTCCGCTCGACCGTCCCGACCGCCGGCCCTTCGTCCCGCACGTGACGCTCGTGCCCTCCGCCGAGCGGGCCACGATCGACGCCGCCCTGCACACCCTGCGGGGCGTGGCCGCAGCGTGGCCGGTCCGGTCCGTCCACGTGCTCGAGCG
>CAIQNH010000087.1 GCA_903873135.1 uncultured Actinomycetes bacterium | reverse complement strand
CGAGGTGTCCTCCTCCGGTCGGCACCTCCACCTGCACAGCGACCCCGTCGACCTGCGGCTCGCCGCCGACGGCTGGTCGTTCCCGCTGCCACCACGCCCCCGGTGGTTCACCAAGTACGCCGAGCGACCGGTGGCATTCGCAGTGATGGGCGTGCGGACCTGGGGGGTGAGCCCGACCGGGGTGCAGGAGTGGTACCAGGCGCGCCGGTGCTCGTTCGTGACCTCCGCCCGGGCCGCCGTCGCCGGCGTGGACCTGGGCGACCGCCGGAACCTGCGACCGGCCTGCGGGTTCGGGTTCTCCGAGTCGCCTCCGTGGCCGTCGATCGTGGAGGTCAGCCCGTCGCTCGGGGTGGACGACCGCTGGATCGGCGACCGCAGGGTGCGGTCGGTCGAGACCGTCTGGTGAGGTCGCCCGGGTGGCGCCGGCGAGGGGCGCTGGCCAGACTCGGGGCATGGCGACCGACCCGGACGACGTGACCACACCGCCGGTCGACCCGGTCCTCCTCGAGCAGGCCGTCGAGTGGGCGCAGGCCGCCGGCGAGCTGACCCTCCGCTGGTACAACCACCCGGAGCTCGACGTCCACCACAAGCACGACGGCTCCCCCGTCACCGAGGCCGACCGCGCCGCCGAGCAGCTGCTGCGGGACCTGATCACCGCGGCCCACCCCGACGACACCGTCCGGGGCGAGGAGCACGACGACGTGGTCGGCGGTTCCGGACGCACCTGGGTGATCGACCCGATCGACGGCACCCGGGCGTTCAGTCGAGGTGTGGGCACCTACTCCAACCTGCTGTTCCTGGCCGACGAGCACGGGCCGGCGGTCGGCGTGGTGAACCTCCCGGCCCTCGGCGAGACGGTCGCAGCGGGACGTGGGCTCGGTTGCTTCTCCGGCGGCGTCCGCTGCAGCGTGTCCGACACCGACGACCTCGCCGGCGCCCACCTGTCCTGCACGAGCCTCGACGAGTGGTCGGGTGAGCGGTTCGCCCGGGTGGTCGACGCCGGGGTGCACCTGCGGACCTGGGGTGACGCCTACGGGTACGCGCTGGTCGCCTCGGGGAGGATCGACGGCATGTGCGACCCGGCGCTCGCCTGGTGGGACATCGCCCCGCTGCTCGTGATCCTGCCCGAGGCCGGCGGCCGGATCACGTCGTGGGTCGGCGGGGACCCGGCCACACCGAGCATCGACCACCCCGAGTACGAGTTCTCGGCGATCGCCAGCAACGGGGCGCTCCACGACCGACTCGTCGAGCTCCTGGCGGACTGAGGGACGCCGGGGGCGACCCTCAGATCGAGGTGACGATCGAGAGGAACTCGTCCTCGGAGACGTCCTCGGCCGGACCAGCACCCGCTGCGGCCGCTCGGATCGACGCCACGTAGGCGGCTCGGCGACGTTCGACCACTCCCGGCCGGCTCGTCGTCGCCACCGGCTCGTCCTCGACGTACTGGGCCTCGATGCCCCGCCGCATGGTGGCGAGCGCCTCGCTGCGGAGCTGGGACACGCGCGACACGGTGACACCGAGCGTGGCCGCCAGGTCCTCGGAGCTCCGGTGCTCGATGAAGTAGCCGACGATCACCGCCCGGTGACGTTCGGGCAGGAACGCCACCGCCGACCGCACGTACGCGTAGAGCTCACGACGCTCGAGATCCTCTCCCGGGTCGAGCTGGGCCTCGTCGGCGAGCTGATCCCCGACGACCGAGCGGTCGGGGTCGGCGCTCGGCACGTCGAGACCGAGCACGGCGGCCCGCACGACGCCGTCGCGCACCCGCCGGAGTTCGACGTGGTCCACGCCGAGGTGCGCAGCGGTCTCCTCGGCCGTCGGCGAGCGGCGCAGCCGCACCGCGAGTTCGGCCTCGGTCTGCTCGACCTGGCGGGCGCGCTGCCGGAGCGACCGAGGCGCCCAGTCGGCCGAGCGCACGGCGTCGAGCACGGCGCCGTGGATGCGCCTGGCGGCGAACCTGCCGAAGGGAATCGCCCGAGCCGGGTCGTAACGGCGGGCGGCCTCGACCAGCCCGAGCATCCCGGCGCGCACCAGCTCGTCGCGGTCCACGTGGGACGGGAACCGGGCTGCCACCTGGTGGACGACCTGACCGACCAGGTCCAGGTGCTCCTCGACCAGTGGGTCGCCCGCGTCAGGACGCGACCGTCCGTGCCGGATCGTCCTCGACGGTCGACCGCCTCGTTCGTCCACGCCTACCCCTGTTCGCCCGGCCGACCCCCTGGGTGGGATCGGTCCCGCCGCGGCCCAGCGACACGACAGGAGTTCATCGGCAGGGGACCCCCCTCGACTTGAGGAGAAATCCCAGAAATCTTTCCGGCCACCCGACGTGGTGTTCCGGGGCGGGAACTCCGGGCCCGTTGCGGCGCTCGACCCGGATTCAGTCACCGTCCGTGGTCGCGACCCCGCGCACCCCGAACTCCCGGCTCCCCTCGAACGTGGCGGCCCGGACCCCGCGGCGAGCCAGCTCCGCGAGCAGGGGCACCGGATCCTCGACCGAGGCCAGGCCCCGGACGCCCGGGCGTGCCGCACCACCGGCGAGCCAGAGCGCCGCCACCGCGGCCGTGGCCGCAGCGGCGACCGCCGGACGGTCGAACACCCCGTAGACCACGTCGTGGCGCTCACCGTCACGCACGCCCCGCACCTCGACCCTGATCGCTCCCGGATCACCCTCCTCGGGCGGACCGACGAACATCGGCATCCAGAACGTGAACCGGTCGACCCGTGACGCAGCGATCCTCGCCGACGCCCGGCGGAGGCCCGGGAACGCCGCCGTCAGCAGCACCGGGTCCGCCAGCGCGGCCCGGTAGCAGTCCGCGCCACCCACCGGATCGGGGAACCACACCAGCTCGCGGCCGCTGAATCCCGGTCGGTCGACCCACGCCCCGTCCCGGTACTCCACACCGGAGCCCCGCAGCGCCCGTCGTCGCTGTCGGGCGCACGACGGCCCGCCGGCACCCACCCGAGCCACGTGGATCTCCTCGACGACGTCGAGGAGTCCACTGGCGTGACGGGCGAGCAGACAGCTCAGACCCGGTGCCATCGCCGCGCCGACCAGCACCGTCCGCCCCACCGAGTCGGCCAGCGGATCCAGCTCGAGCGCGGACCGACACTCGTCGAGGTCGTCCGAGGTGGCCACCACGTGCGTCCCGGCGCGCAGGGCGCGCTCGACGCACTCGAGCTGCTCGCCGGCCGCACGGGCCACCACCACCACGTCCGCGTCGGCGAGCACATCGTCGGGCACCCGATCGGCGTCGAGCAGGTCGACCCTCCCGCCGAACGCGGCTGCCAGGGTCGAACGCCGGGCGGAGCGACGGCCCACCAACCGGAGCTCCGACACCGCAGCGGTACCCGCCGCGGTCGGACCGAGGAGCTCACGACACACCCGGGCGCCGAGCACACCCGAACCGACCACCACGACCCTCGGGGCGGTGCTCACCTCAGGTCCGGACCCTCGAGCTCCCGCCACCCGCCGCGCTCGGGCACCGTCGCCGTGCCGCCGACCAGGCGCAGCATGATGGCGCCGGCCACGCCGAAGCACACGGCGAGGATCGCTCGTCGGACTCCTCGCACGTTCGCTCCTCCGTGAACCCGGACCGGGCGCCGGGGGCTCGGCCCGGTGCCGACTGCAGTGGGGCTAGCTGGAATCGAACCAGCGACCTCACCCTTATCAGGGGTGCGCTCTAACCGACTGAGCTATAGCCCCGGACGTCGCTGCCGCGACGGGGATCGTCAGCGTAACCGACCGCCTCCGAACGCCCACAAGCCCGGGGCCCACCGGGCCCGGCGTCACATCGGGCGGGCGGTCTCCTCCTCGATCACCGAGATCCACACACCGCCGATGATGTCGCTGATCAGGTTGAACACCAGCGTGGCGACGACGGTCGCCACCGCCAGCCCCAGGTACCCGAGCAGGCTCACGAGCGCGAACTGCCGGAAGAGGAAGTCGCCGTCGAGCTTCCAGTCCTGGAGCGAGAACGTCGAGTTGACGAACTCCTCCAGGCTGCCGATCGTGCCGGCGTTGCGGGCGACGGTCCACAGGATGACCGCCGAGATCATGGTGATCAGCCACAGCGACAGGGACACGAGGACAGCGAGCTTGAGGGCCGACCACGGGTCGATGTGCCGGACGAGACGCCGCACCTTGCGAGCCTCGAACCGCTGCCGGCGGTAGCCCATGATCCGGCGGCCCTGCTCGGAGTCGTCGGGAGGACCACTGGATCGAGGCGAGGCCGTGGCCGGACCTGTGGCAGTGGCGGTGGCGGGTGCCGCGGCGGCGACCGGCGTGGCCGCCGTCCGAGCCGGGGCGTCCTCAGCGACCGGAGCGGTGCGCGGCGAGCCCTGGGACGGCGGTCGGGCTGACGTGGTCCCCGGCGCCGACTGGGTGCGCGCCCGGGGCTTCGCCGACGAGGCCGAGGATCCGTCCGTCGGGGGGGCGGCCCGTCCGCTCCCGCCGCCGGACCGCTCCGACGGGGTGGCTCCTCCGGGAGCGGGACGACCGGAACCCGACGAACCGGAACCCGAGGAACCGCTCGACCCGGGACGACGGCCACCCCCGGATCCGGAGCCGGAACGGCCTGATCCGGACGACGGCTCCGAGGGCGGGGGGTTGCTCACCCCAGCGAGCCTAGTGAACCTTCGGGGACGGGACGCGACCCCGCCGGGACATCACCGGGCCGGGGCGGACGGTGGGACGACCCCGCCCGAGCCCCCGGGACGGGCCGACGCCCGGGCGACCGATCCGCCGGAGACCACCTCCACGGTCACGTCGCCACCGACGACGTCGAGCGTGCGCAGCGTCGCTCCGTTGGCGGCTGCGACACGCTGCGCCCCGGCCCGCTCGGCGACGACCGCAGCCGACGCGGTCAGGTCGGCCACGGCCTGGGACCGGGCGGCCGCTCGGGACGCCCCGGCGAGCCGACCGAGTCCAGCCGCTCCGGCGAGGGCGACCACCGTGACGCAGGCCAGGACCGGCAGGCCGACCGACCCCCGTTCGGGCCGACCGGGACCCGTCCACCGACGGCTGCCGGAGCCACCGGACACCACCGCCGGGATCAGTCGGTCGTGGGCCGGTCGGTTCCGGGAACCTCGACCGCGTCGCTCGGAGCGGACCCGTCCGGGTCGACCTCGCCCTGCTCGTCCTCCTCGGAGGCGGGCACCCGGGCGACGGCCGCCACCCGGCCGCCCTCGCCCACGTTCATCACCTTCACACCGGTCGCGTCCCGGCCCTGCATCGAGATCTCCGCCGCCGAGGTCCGGATGATCACACCACCGTCACTGACCAGCAGCAGGTGGTCCTCGTCGTCGACGAGCAGGCCCGTCACCAGACGACCCCTGGCCTCCCGGATGCGGTGGATCCGCATGCCCTGGCCACCCCGCCCCTGCCGGCCGAGGGCATCCACGACCGTCCGTTTGCCGAACCCGGTCTCGGTCACGGTGAGCACCACCTGCCCCTCCGTCACGGCGTCGGCGCCGACGACCCGGTCCCCGTCGACGAGACGCATGCCCCGCACGCCCGTCGTGGCCCGACCCATCTCCCGCACGTCGTCCTCGGCGAACCGGATGCCCTTGCCCGACTCGGAGACGATCACGATGTCGGACTCGCCCGAGGTCGGGATGACCCGGACCAGCTCGTCACCGTCCCGGAGGGCGATGGCGATCAGACCGGTCTTGAGCGAGGAGTCGTAGGCGGTGAACCGCGTCTTCTTGACCGTGCCGGCACGGGTCACGAAGAACAGGAAGCGGTTCGTCTCGTAGTCCCTCGTGTCGATGATCGTCTGGATCCGCTCCTCAGGCGCGAGGTTCAACAGGTTCACCAGGGCGATGCCCTGCGCCGTCCGGTCCTTCATCGGGATCCGGTGGGCCTTCAGTCGGTAGACGCGACCCAGGTTGGAGAAGAACAGCAGGTAGGCGTGCGCCGAGGTGTGGATCAGCTCGGTGACGTAGTCCTCGTCCTTGAGGCGGGCGCCGGCCACGCCCACGCCGCCCCGACCCTGCGTCCGGAACGACGTGGCCGAGACGGTCTTGATGTAGCCCCGTGAGGTCATCACGACGACGACCTCCTCGTCGTCGATCAGGTCCTCGATGTCCAGGTCACCCTCGTCGACCTCGAGCGTCGACCGCCGGTCCGTGGCGAACTCGTCCCGGACCTCCCCGAGCTCGGTGACGATCACCTGCCGGAGCACCCCGTCGTCGGACAGGATCGCCTCGAGCTCGGCGATCGTCTGACGGAGCTGGGCCAGCTCCTCCTCGAGCCGTTCCCGACCGAGCCGGGTGAGGGTCGACAGACGCATGTCGACGATCTCGGTCGCCTGGATCTCGGAGAACCCGAACGCCTCCGCCTGGAGGGCGACGATCGCCGCAGCCCGGTCGTCGGAGGCGCGGATGGCCACGATGATCTCCTCGATCAGGTCGAGCGCGTGGAGGAACCCCTCGACGATGTGCGCCCGCCGCTGGGCCTTGGCCAGCCGGAACTCCGACCGTCGGCGGATCACCTCGACCTGGTGCTCGACGTAGTGCACCAGCGCGTCGCGGAGCGTGAGCGTGTGCGGCACGCCGTCGACCAGGGCGACCATGTTCACGGGGAACGACGTCTGCATCGGTGTGTGCTTGTAGAGGTTGTTGAGCACCACGTTCGCCGGGGCGTCGCGCTTGAGCTCGATGATGAACCGGGTCCGGCCCCGGGCGCTCTCGTTGCGCAGCTCACGGATCCCGTCGAGGACCTTGCTGTTGACGAGCTCGGCGATCTTCTCCTCGATCTGCTCGACCGAGGTCTGGTACGGGATCTCGGTGACGACGATCCGCTCGTTCCGGGGACCCTCCTCGATCTCGGCCCGCGCCCGGAGCTTGATCGACCCTCGCCCGGTGCGGAACGCCGAGACCAGCCCGGCCCGCCCCATGATCTGCGCTCCCGTGGGGAAGTCCGGTCCCTTCACGAACTCCATGAGTTCGTCGGTGGTCGCCTCGGGGTGGTGGATCAGGTGGACGGTCGCGTCGATGACCTCGCCCAGGTTGTGCGGCGGGATGCTCGTGGCCATGCCCACGGCGATCCCCTGGGAGCCGTTGACCAGCAGGTTGGGGAACCGGGCGGGCAGGACCGTCGGCTCCTCGGTCGAACCGTCGAAGTTGGCGGCGAAGTCGACCGTCTCCTCGTCGATGTCGGCGAGCATCTGCTGGGCGAGCGACGTGAGTCGACACTCGGTGTAGCGGTAGGCCGCCGGCGGATCCGACGGCGACCCGAAGTTGCCGTGCGGATCGATGAGCGGGTGGCGCAGCGAGAAGTCCTGGCCCATGCGGACCAGGGCGTCGTAGACCGCCGAGTCGCCGTGCGGGTGGTACTTGCCGATGACGTCGCCCACCACGGTGGCGCACTTGCGATGGTTCCGGTCGGGACGCAGACCCCCCTCGTGCATGGCCCAGAGGATCCGGCGGTGCACCGGCTTGAGCCCGTCGCGCACGTCCGGGAGCGCCCGGGAGACGATGACGGACATGGCGTAGTCCAGGAAGGACTGCTCCATCTCCTGTTGGATCTCGATGGGCTCGATCGCGCCGCCGGCGTCCACCTCGCCCCCCACCGGGGACTCGGCGACGGCGTCGGTCGCCTCCTCGGGCTCGGAGCCGTCGGGCTCGTCCTCGGGGACGTCGGTCGGTTCGTCGCTCACGTTGGTACCTCGGGTGCGGTGGCTCGGGTCGGGACTGCGGGACGGACGGTCAGATGTCCAGGAACCGGACGTCCTGGGCGTTCGTCTGGATGAAGGTCTTGCGACTCTCCACGTCGTCGCCCATCAGGATCGAGAACACCTCGTCGGCGATCGCCGCCTGCTCGACCGAGATCTGCAGCAACGTGCGGCTGGTGGGGTCCATCGTCGTCTCCCACAACTCCGTGGCGTCCATCTCACCGAGGCCCTTGAGTCGTTGGAACTCGTTCTTGTGGTTCGGGTGGTCGGCCAGGAACGCCGTCTTGGCGGCGTCGTCCTTCAGGTAGATCTTGTTGCGACCGACCTCCGTGGAGAACAGCGGGGGCTGGGCGATGAAGACGTGTCCCTGCTCCACGAGCGGACGCATCTGCCGGAAGAAGAACGTCAGCAGCAACGTGCGGATGTGCGACCCGTCCACGTCGGCGTCGCACATGATGATGACCTTGTGGTAGCGGATCTTCTCCTCGTCGAAGTCGTCGCCGACACCGCCGCCGATCGCGGAGACCAACGCCTGGATCTCGGTGTTGGCGAGCATGCGCTCCAGCCGCGCCCGCTCCACGTTGAGGATCTTCCCCCGGATCGGGAGGATCGCCATGGTCTCGGAGTTGCGGGCGTCCTTGGCCGATCCGCCGGCTGAGTTCCCCTCCACGATGTAGAGCTCCGAGGACCGGGGGTCCTTGGACGAGCAGTCGGCGAGCTTGCCGGGCAACCCGGCCCCGTCGAGCGCGGACTTGCGACGGGTGGCGTCACGGGCGTTGCGAGCCGCCTCCCGGGCCCGGGCGGCCTGGGTCGCCTTCTGGAGGATCCGCTTGGCCTCCGACGGGTGCTCCTCCAACCACTCGGCCAACTTGTCGTTGGTCGCCCGCTCCACCAGTGAGCGCGCCGGGACGTTCCCGAGCTTCGCCTTGGTCTGTCCCTCGAACTGTGGATCCGTGAGCTTCACGGAGACGATCGCCGTCAGGCCCTCCCGGATGTCCTCACCCTGGAGGTTCTCCTCCTTCTCCTTCAGGAGCTGGTGGTCCCGGGCGTACCGGTTGACCGTGTTGGTCAACGCCTTCTTGAACCCCTCCTCGTGCATCCCGCCCTCGATCGTGTTGATCCCGTTGGCGAACGAGTGGAGCCCGTCGGAGTGGTAGCCGGTGTTCCACTGGAACGCGACCTCGACCTCCATCGACCCGTCGTCACGGTCCTCCTCGGCGGAGAAGTACCCGACGTCGCTGAACAGGGACTCCTTGCTGGCGTTGACGTGCCGGACGAAGTCACGGATGCCGCCCTCGTAGCGGAACTCGACCGGGGGGATCGACTCGCCGCGCCGGTCCTCGAACACGATGTGGAGTCCGGCGTTGAGGAACGCCATCATCTGGAGTCGCTCCAGGAGGGTCGTGGCGCGGAACGAGATCTCGTCGAAGATGGACGGGTCCGGCCAGAAGCGCACGGTCGTCCCCGTCCGGGGCGACCCGTCCGCTCCCGACGGAGCTGCTCCGACGTCGTGCAGGGACTCGGCGATCACGCCGCCGTCGGTGAACGCCATGGCGTGCCGGCGGCCCTCCCGGTCGATCTCCACCTCGACCCGGGTGGACAGGGCGTTCACCACCGAGATGCCCACGCCGTGGAGACCGCCGGAGACCTTGTAGCCACCGCCACCGAACTTGCCGCCGGCGTGCAGGACCGTCAGGACGACCTCGGCGGCGCTGAGCTCGGGGTACTGGATGGACGGCTCGACGGGGATGCCCCGGCCGTCGTCGGTGACCTCGCACCCGCCGTCGGGGAGCAGCGTCACGTGGATCGTCGTCGCGTGACCAGCCATGGCCTCGTCGACGGAGTTGTCGACGACCTCGTAGACCATGTGGTGCAGCCCGGCCGGACCGGTCGAACCGATGTACATGCCGGGACGTTTCCGAACGGCCTCGAGGCCCTCGAGGACCTGGATCGCCTCTGCTCCGTACGAGTCGGGCTCAGTAGACAAGGACACTCCGCCCCCACAGCCGATGGCTGTGGAAAAGTTGGGGAAAACCCGGGAGATGGGATTTCCCGGGGACTGCGCACACTAGCACCCCTCACGCCGGACATCGGGACACCCCCCGGGCCGATCGGCCCGGCGGCGGCGAGAACGGCGCTGGCCGGGCTCAGTCGACCGGGGCCGACGAGCCTGCGGACCGCACGCGGACGTCGACGCCCACCACTGCGCCCCGGTCGCCACAGACGCTCCCGATGGCCGACACGAGGTCGGTGGCCTGCCAGCGGACCTGCTCGGCGGCGGCGGGCACGTCGGTGACGACGAGGAGTCGACCGTCCCGGACCTGCTCGGGCCGGGTGATCCGGGCCAACCGGGGACCGATCAGCTGCGACCAGTGCTCCTCGATCATCTGGTGGACGTCGAGACGACCCAGACCGGCGACCACCCGCCACTGTTCCAGGGAGTCACCCACGTGGCGCAGCGGTGACCGGTCGGTCGGGAGTGGCTCGATCGGCACGACCGGACGCTACTCCGCCCGGACGACACCGCCGTCGTGGTCCAGCCGGAACACGGCGTCCGGCCGCACTCCGTCCGGGGCGCCGACGGCGGAGGTGACGAAGGTCTGCCCGGCGGGGAGCGCACCGACGAGGGCCCGGGAGCGATCCCCATCGAGCTCCGAGAACACGTCGTCGAGGATCAGGATCGGCGGAGCATCACGGGCCTCGGTGACGAACTGGTGGACACCGAGCCGCAGCGCGAGGGCCAGGCACCGCTGCTCCCCCTGCGACGAGTGGGTGCGCGCCGCCAGGCCGTCGAGTTCGACGAGGAGTTCGTCCCGGTGGGGTCCGACGGTGGAGACACCGCGTCGCAGGTCGTCGGGCCGCGCCGACACCAGCGCCGACGCCAGGTCACCACCCGACCAACCCGGCACGAGTCGCAACCGGACCTCGGAGGGACGACCTGCCACCCGGTCGTACGCGTCGGCCACGAACGGCGACAACCGTTCGACCATCCGGCGGCGCAGCTCGTGGATGGCCCCGCCCAACTCCACGGCCTTGGCGTCCCACACCTCCAGGGTCGCGGCGCCGGCCTCGTCGAGTCCCCGACGAGCAGCGGCGGGGCCCGCCTGCTTCAGGAACGAGTTGCGCTGCCGCAGCGCCCGCTCCCAGTCCCCCACCACGAGTTCGTCGGCCGGTCGGACCTGGACCACGGCGTCGTCGAGGAGTGCACGACGGAGGCCCGGTCCTCCCTTGACGAGCTCCAGGTCGTCCGGGCCGAACACGGTGGTCTGGACGACCTCGAGCAGATCCCGCCGACGTTGGAGCCGGTTCCGGTTCACCTGCACCCGCACCCGACCCCGAGCCGGCAACTCGCTCTCGAAGAGGTGGACCCGACCGTCCTCGACGACCTCCGCACGGATGGTGGCTGCGGCCGCTCCCGCCTGGACGAGCGCCTCGGTGGGGGCACCCCGGAACGATCGGAGGGAACCGATGAACGCGATCGACTCCACCAGGTTGGTCTTGCCGACGCCGTTGGGTCCCTCGAACAGATTCACGCCCGGGCTGAGTTCGAGTTCGACCTCCGTGTGCGACCGGACGTGGCGGAGCCAGAGTCGCTGGACGTACACCGACCTCAGGACACCCGGACCGGCATGAGCAGGTAGAGGAGGTCCTGGGACTCGGTGGGCCGGATCACCGCGGGCTTCTGCGGGTCGCGGGTCTGGAGGACCACCTCGTCGCCCGGGACGACCTCGAGCCCGTCGATCAGGTACTCCGGGTTGAACGCGACGGTGAGCTCGGAACCGACGAACTTGGCGTCGACGTCCTCGACCGCCTCGCCGTCCTCGGGGTTCTGGGCACTGAGCCGGACGGCCTGGTCCTGCATCTCCAGCCGGATGGGGCTGTTGTTCCGGGCCATGAGCTTCACCCGGCGGATCGCGTCCAGGAAGACCTGGCGATCCACCGTCAACTCGTTCGGCATGTCGGTCGGGATGAGCTTGGCGTAGTCCGGGAACTCGTCACGGATCAGCCAGGAGGACAGGACGAACCCACCGAAGCGGAACGAGACCATCGTGTCGGCCAGGGTGATCTCCAGCTCTGCCTCGGGATCGAGCGAGCGTGTGAGCTCCTGCAGCGCCCTGGACGGCACGTTCACCCGCTGGCCGGCCTGCAGCACCGACGAACCGGGGAACTCCCGGAACGCCAACCGGTAGGAGTCGGTGGCCACCATGCGGAGACCGTCCGTCTCGGCAGCCAGCAGGACACCGGTCAGGACCTTCCTGGACTCGTCGGTGGAGGCCGCACCGACCACCTGACGGAGACCCTCGGCGAAGTCGGCCGCCTGGATCGTGACCTGTTCGCCCTCGATCTCCGGAGGAGTCGGGAACTCGTCGGCGGGGATCGGGAGCAGGGTGAACTCGGAGCGGCCGCTCGAGACCCGGGACCGCTCGGCGCTGGTCTCGATCTCCACCGCTCCCGGCTCCAGGTGTCGGACGATCTCGGTGACGAGCTTGGCCGGCAGGACCGCCGTGCCGTCCTCCGAACCGGCGACCTCGACGGTGCTGCTGATCGTCAGTTCCAGATCCGAACCGGTCACCACGAGTTGGTCGCCACGCAGGTCGAATCGCAGACCGGAGAGGACGCGGAGCTGGGCCTTGGGACTCGCTGCCCGACTCGCAGCGCTCAGGGCCTCGGTCAGGACGTCTCGTTCACAGCGGAACTTCACCGTGTCTCGCTTTCCCCACTACTGGGACTCATCTCGTGTATCTCCGGCAGCAGCAGTAGTAGGCGCTGTGGATTGTGGGAAACCTAGCGCAGGCCTGTCCCGGCGCGGACGGGGAGTGCACAGGTCGCACGCGTGATCCCCAGCGGTCGCCGGCCGACCGCTCGGCCCTGTGGATCGAGGTGCTCACCGTTCGCTGGTGTCCACCGTCGGTGCTGGTCGCGATCAGGATCCCTTCCGGTCGCGATCCAACTCCCCCACCGGTCCGGCGAGTGAGTTGGCTGTTCCAGGGGGTGCTGTGCCGCATCAGTCGCTGGTGAGGATCTGCTGGATCAGGGCCGTGACGTCGTCGTAGGTCTTCTGCTTGTCCGCCATGCGGGTCGAGACCTTCTCGTAGGCGTGGATGACCGTGGTGTGGTCCCGGCCGCCGAACTGCTTGGCGATCTGCGGGTACGACAGGTCCGTGAGTTCCCGGCACACGTACATCCCGACCTGTCGGGCGTGCACCAGATCCCGGGTCCGGCTGCGGGAGATCAGCTGGTCCACCTCCAGTCCGAACATGGAGGCGGTCTGCTCCAGGATCAAACGCGGTGTGATCGTCTTGGGCTTGGTGGAGGCGATCGTGTCGGCGAGGACCTCACGGGCGAGATCGATCGTCAACGGTGTGCCGCTGAGGGTCGCGTAGGCGTTGACCCGGATGAGTGCACCCTCGAGTTCCCGGATGTTGTCGGCGATGTTCGAGGCGATGAAGTCCAGCACCTCTGGGGGCACGTTCGAGCCCGACTGTTCACTCTTCTTCTGGAGAATGGCGAGCCGGGTCTCGAAGTCCGGCGGCTGGACGTCGGTGATGAGACCCCACTTGAACCGACTGCGGAGTCGATCCTCCAGGGTGGCGATGTTGTCCGGAGAGCGGTCCGAGGAGAGGACGATCTGACGCTGGTCGCCGTGCAGGGTGTTGAACGTGTGGAAGAACTCCTCCTGGAGCTGTTCCTTCCCCTCGATGAACTGGATGTCGTCCACCAGGAGGACGTCGATCTCCCGGTAGCGCCGCTTGAACTCCTGCTGGGTGTTGTTCCGGATCGCAGCGAGGAACTCGTTGAGCAGCGTCTCCGTCGACAGGTACCGGACGACGTATCCGGGGTAGTTCTGCGTGACGTAGTCGGCGATCGCCTGGAGCAGGTGGGTCTTGCCGAGGCCGGCCTGACCGTAGATGAACAGCGGGTTGTAGCTGCGTCCGGGGGTCTCGGCGACCGACAGCGCAGCAGCGTGGGCGAACCGGTTGGACGGGCCGGTGACGAAGGTGTCGAACGTGAGTGTGGTCGCTGAGTTGGCCGAGCTCTGGGCTGTCTCGATGGTGGTGTCCGGAGCACTGGCGACGCTGGTGGAGTCGTCGGTCGCGACCGGAGTGCCGGTCTCGTCCTCGGCGGCGGAGTGGTCGATCTCCACCTCGACGACGACCTTGATGTCGCTGTGTCCGCTCATCTCGAGTGCGTCGTCGATCAGCCCGCCGAACTTCCGCTCGATCCGACCGCGGGCCACCTGACTCGGTACCGCGATCGTGAGCGTGTCGTCCGTGAGATCGACCACCCGGGCGTCCTCGAACAGGGATCTCCACGCGCCGGGTTGGAGCTGCGCGCTGAGCACGCTCGAGACCGTCGACCAGATGTTCTCGGCCTCGTCGTTCGACATGTGATCACTACCCCTGGTGCAGCAGGTCGACGAGCCGTGAACCAGGACGTCGGGAGCGGCGGGATGCCGAGCCGAGGTCCACAATCCTGTCCACAGGTGTGGACAGCGGTCCGCGGCTGGTGCGGGTGTGGAAAACTCGCGATCGCCGCGTCGTTGCAGCGATCGGGCGAACCTACCGGTCACTTCGCTCCGACGGCAAGTGGATCGCGAGACGCCCGTCACACCGCTGAGCGTGCTGGAGATCTCACGCCGAGTGGCAACTGGCGGGTTCGTCCACAGGAACACGTGGAGCGCGGGTCCCTGGGGTCTCGGACGGTGGTGCAACTGGTCGCTCGGTGCGAAATGGCGGACGAGCGAGGTCCTGACGTAGGGTTGCGGGCTGGAT
>CAIQNH010000086.1 GCA_903873135.1 uncultured Actinomycetes bacterium | reverse complement strand
GTTCGTCTCGAACGGCACCTCGGCGAGGGCCCGGACGGCGTAGGCGCGGTAGCCGGAGTGCCACTCGGACAACTCGGCACCTGCGGCAGCGTTCTGGACGGTCGTCAGGATCCGGTTGCCCACGTACTTGTAGAGCGGCATGCCGCCGCGACGGGCGGCTCCCTCGTCGAGCATCCGGGACCCGAACACCGCGTCGGCCTCGCCTGCGACGATCGGCGCCACCATGTCGGGGAGCATCTCGGGGGCGTACTGACCGTCACCGTGGAGGAGCACCACCACGTCGAGGTCGTGGTCGATCGCCCAGCGGTAGCCCCACTTCTGGTTGCCGCCGTAGCCGAGGTTCTCCGGGTGCCGCACGGCCACGATGGGCAGCTCCGGGGCGATCTGCTGGTAGCCGACGGCGACCAGGTGCGTGGCATCGGAACTGGCGTCGTCCCCGATGAGCACCGTGGAGATCGACGAGCGGAAGTCCTCGGGGATGCGGTCGAGGACCCCGGCCAGGGTCCCGGCAGCGTTGTAGGCGACGACGAGGACGCCGATCCGGGGCTCGCTCACGCCGACGATGGTACTGCCGGTCACCGATCCGGATCGGTACCCCTCCTACACTCGGTCCCGGTGCCCACGCCGACCACCGTCGATCAGCACCTCCCCGCCCTCGACGGGTGTCGGGCGGTGGCGGCCCTGGCCGTCCTGGTCAACCACGTCGGCGTGCTGAGCGGCTTCAACGGTCGGTCGCTCGACCTGGGTCCCTTCCTGGCCCGGGCCGACGTCGGCGTCTCGGTGTTCTTCGTGCTCTCGGGCTTCCTGCTCTACCGCCCGTTCGTGACGCGTCACCTCGCCGGCGCGCCCCACCGGGACGTGTCGTCCTACGCCCGAAGGCGACTGCTGCGGATCTTCCCGGCCTACTGGGTGGCGTTGGTGGTCGTCGCGTTCGTCCTGCGGGCGCCGCCCTTCCAGGATCCGCACAGTTTCGTGGCCCACGCCCTGCTGCTGCAGGTCTACGACGGCGACCAGGTCGTGGGCGGCCCGATCCAGCAGTCGTGGACGCTCGCCACCGAGCTCGCCTTCTACGCGTTCCTCCCGTGCTACGCGTGGCTGCTCGCCCGAGGCCGCCGCGACGGTCGGAGTCAGCTGCGCCTCGAGATCGTCGGCGTCGCAGTCCTGTGGCTGGGATCGAACGCGCTGAAGCTGGCGGCGCTCGCCTCGGGCATGAGCGCGGTGCGCTTCGGTCAGGTCAACACGTGGCTGCCGTTCCGCCTGGACGAGTTCGCACTCGGGATGGCGCTCGCCGTCGCGGTCGCCCACTGGGACCGTACGGGTCGGGTTCGACCGCCGTGGCTCCGGACCGGCTGGGCCACCGTGGCGAGCTGGACGGTGGCACTCGCGCTGTTCTGGATCACCTCCACGCGCCTCGGGCTCCCTCCGAGTCCCGTGCTCTCGGCCCGGGAGGCCACGGCCATGCGCGGCATGTACTCCCTCGTGGCCCTCCTCGTGGTGGCACCGGCGGTGCTCGCCGCCGCGCCGGGCCAGCTGGCCCGGCGGGTGCTCGCCAACCGGGTGGCCGTCTGGCTCGGCCTCATCTCCTACGGCATCTACCTGTGGCACGAGGCGTTCCAGGACCTCTACATCCGCTGGACCGGTGACGAGGTGCTGCGGGCGCCCTTCCTCCCGATGCTCGTCTGGACGCTCGTCCTGTCGATCCTGGCCGGAGCGGCGAGCTGGTACCTCGTGGAGCGTCCGGCGATGGGCTGGGGACGCAGGACCGTCAGCGGTGAACGCAACGACGGTTCCGGACTCGCCGGCGGATCAGGTGCCGAGGAGGCTGGGACAGCGGTCGAAGCCCCGGGGTGACCCGGTCACCTGCACACCCGGCCCTCCCGTCGGCGTGACCGGACCGGTCGGGACCAGGTCGACCGTCGCACCGAGGAGCCGCCGGTCGGCGGCGTCGCGCACCTCGACGGTGTCGGTCCGCCAGTCGAGCTCCGTGGACAGCTCGATCTCCGATCCGGGGGTCCAGGGGAACGCCGGGCCGGGGAAGGCCTTGCGCACCCCGGTGCCGTCGTCGACCTCGACCTGCAGGTGGGCCGTCCCGGGCACGACGTCCGGCTCCACGACCAGCCGGTTGGACCCCGTCGGGCCCACACCCTCGAGGACGCCGACCGGTCCGGTCAGCTCCCCGACCGAACGGACGGTGAGCTGGTACCCGCCGACGGCCGGGCCGCCGTCGAGGAGGATCCAGATGTCCCCGTTGGAGCGGTAGACCGCCTCGCAGTCACCCACGACCGCCACCTGGCCGAGGGGGCCGGCTGCCGGCAACGGCGACACGGCCGGAACCCGGAGCACGTCGGGGACCGGACCGAGCCGGGTCTGCAGCGAGAGCCACGCCGCACGGGAGCCGTCCCAGGCCCCGGCGGCGACCTCGCGCTGGTACTCCACGGCCGTGGAGCCGTTCACCCAGCAACCCCAGAGCGCGCCTGCCACCGCCAGCGCGGCCACGACCCGTCGGGCCCGGGGCGCACCGTCGGTCCGGCCGACCAGCGCGGCGGCTCCGACGGCGGAGGCGACCGCCAGACCGGGGAGGAGGTCGACCTGGTAGCGGTTGGCGATGTAGCCGAGCACCACGATCCCCGCACCCGACGTGGCCGCTCCGAGGGTGACGGTCCTGGCGGCGGCAGCGCCCGAGCCGTGCGACCAGCGCGCCGGACGGACCATGGCGATCACTCCGAGCACAGCAGTCGCCAGCACCCACGGTGCCGAGACGGGGAGGCTCGTCGACCGGTCCCGCTCGGCGAAGCGCACGTCGCCCACCACCACTGGCCGGGACCGCGGCAACCCCACGAACGGGAACTCCCCCCGCAGCCGCACGGCGTCGGGTCGGAACAACTGCACCAGGACCGAGGGCGAGTAGCGGAGACCGAACAGCGACCCGCCGTTCGCCGCGAGCGCCTCCCGGAACTCCGGGTCCGACGAGGCCACCCCCTGACGCTCGATCGGCAGGCCGAACGGCGTGTCGAACCGAGCCAGGTTCACGGCCGCGTAGCTCCCGAGGGCCACGACTCCGGCCAGCAGGAGCACCACGATCGCCTGCGTGGGACGCTCCGGCACGGGGAACCCCGCCAGCCGGCCGACCCCTTCGCGCCGTCCCGGGGCGATCCGGACCACGAGGAGCGCGGCGCCGATGAGCGCGAGCGACGCCAGCGCGCCCAGTCCGGTCGAGAAGCGCGTGTTCACCGCCAGGACGGCGAACGCTCCGGCCCACACCAGCGGGCCCAGTTCCGCCCGGCCCAGACGGGTCCGCTCGATCCAGCGGAGCAGGTGTGCGGCCGAGGCGACGGCGAACGCCACACCCCAGAGCAGCGCCTCGTGGTACACCCACGCCTTGGCGGACAGGAACAGCAGGGTCGACGCTCCCAGCGCTCCGACCGTGGCACCGAGCGCCACGACCTCACCGCGCCCGGCCGGCGTGGGGCCCCGCACCAGCCGGCGGGCCACGAGCACCAGGAGCGCCAGGTGTGCCAGCGCCAGCGCTGCGCCGGCGAGCATCGAGAGGGCGGTCAGGCGTCCGTCGAGCCGGTCGGTGACGGCGAGGACGGGCAGACGGGCGAGGGCGGGGACCAGCCCCTGGTAGATGTGGGTCGCCTCCCCCATCCGGAACCCCTCGAAACCGACCTGGTTCGGGTCGACCGCCAGCCGACCGTCGAGCAGGGCGCGTGCCTGGGCGTCGTAGAAGTTGCCGAAGGTCTCCGGGTGGACCAGGTCGAGCCGTCCGTAGGTGATGATGCCGACGAACAGGACCCACACGACCACGGCGGCGATGCCCACCGCCGCACGCAGCCCACGGGCGGAACCGGGAAGATCCGGGGTCTCCGTCCCCGACCCCCCGTCCGGTGTGCTGCTCGGGATTCCACGCTCCATGACCTCCTGATCCTCGCACCTGCGCAGGGCGGGTGGAATGATGGAACACCGTCGGTTGGTCGGGAGGACCGGTGCACGACAAGGACCTCGTCATCATCCCCGCCTTCAACGAGTCGGAGGCCCTGCCCGAGGTGCTCGCCGACCTGCGCCGGGTGCTGCCGGGGATCGACGTCGTGGTCGTCGACGACGGGTCGGCCGACGAGACCGCCCGGGTGGCCGCGCTCGTCCCGGGGGTCACGGTGCTCCGGCTGCCATTCAACCTGGGCATCGGCAGCGCCCTGCGCACCGGGTTCCGCTACGCAGTGGCCGAGGACTACCAGCGGGCCGTGCAGCTCGACGCCGACGGCCAGCACGACCCCGCCGAGATCCCGAGGCTGCTCGAGGCCCTCGACGGCGCCGACTTCGTGATCGGGAGCCGGTTCAGCACCGGTTCCACGACCTACGAGGTCGGCCACACACGCCGAGGGGCGATGCGGATCCTGCAGCTCGCGCTCCACCTCCTGTCAGGTCGCCGCTTCTCCGACACGAGCTCGGGGTTCCGGGCCTTCGACCGGTCGGTGCTCGAGTACTTCGCGGTCAACTACCCGTCGGAGTACATGGAGTCCGTCGAGGTGCTGCTGCAGGCGAGCTACGAGGGATTCCGCATCGCCGAGGTCCCGGTCCGGATGAACGCCCGGGCCGGCGGCCGGCCGTCGACCCTCAGGCTCGGACTGGCGTACCACTACGTCCGCGTGCTCGTCACCCTCGTGGTTCGGGCCAGCCGCCGGCGTGCCGCACCGGTCGCCGCTCCGACCGACGACGAGGGAGCCGCCCCGTGATACCCGCAGACGTGTTCGCCGCGGCCGATCCGAGCTCGGAGGTCGGGGCCATGACACCGAGGGCCCACGTGTTCGTCGCCGTGGCTGCGATCGGCGTCCTGGTGTTCATCGTCCGGCTCGTGCGACGCCACGGGCTGCGGACCAAGTACTCGCTGTTGTGGATCTCGGTGGGCGTGGCGCTCGCCACGCTGGCGGTCTTCCCGGACCTGCTGACCGTCGTGTCCGAACTGCTCGGCATCTACTACCCGCCGGCCACCCTGCTGCTGCTCGCGGTCGGATTCCTCTTCCTGGTCGTGGTCCACTTCTCGTGGGAGATGTCGCGCTCCGAGGAACGGATCCGTGTGCTCGCCGAGGAGCTGGCACTGCTGCGGGAACGCGCCGAGCGGTCCGGAGCGCAGGTGGGCGGGACGTCGGACCGACCGTCCGACGCCGGTGACTGACCGGAGGTCGCTCAGGCGCGCTCGGCGACCACGATCAGGCCGTCGGCGGCGAAGGGCCGCCCCAGTCGTCCGAGCAGTCGTTCGGTCGCGAGCAGCGTCGCGGCGCCGGCCGCGAGCAGCCGGTCCCGACCTCGCAGACCGGACGGATCCTTGACCTCGGGGACGTAGGTCGCCACCTGTCGGACGCTCCACCCGTGGCGTTCCAGCAGGTTGGAGAGGGTGAACCACGTGAAGGCGACGACGTGGTCGGGGTGGTTCACCTCGAAGCCGGCCACCGCTGCCGCGGAGTTGAGCAGACCGCTGGCGTTCGGGGTGGTCAGGGCCAGCCGACCCCCCGGCTCGACCAGCGACCGCAGACCGGCGAGGAACGGCCCGGGCTCGTCGACGTGCTCGATCACCTCGCCCGCCACGACGACCTCCACCGGGTCGACCGGCAGGGCGGCGAGGGCGTCGCCGTCCCGGCAGTCGGCGACGTAGGCCTCGAAGCCGTTGCCGCGAGCCCGCTCCACCCCAGCGGCGTCGATGTCGATGCCCACCAGGTGGTCGGCCGCCCGGTCCAGGTCGGTGTGGATCCACCGGTCGAGTCGCTCGTGGAGCTGCCAGCAGCCGGCGTCGACGAACCCGACGTGCGCGGCCCGCCGACCACGGACGACGTCGACCAGGAACGGCACCCGCTCGACCACCCTCGCCCTCGGGAGGCGCTGGATCATCTCCACCTGGGTGATGGCCTGGTCACCGTCCACGTCGTCCTCCATCTGGTCCTCGGGTCGTCCGGTCACGTCGTCGCTCCCACCGGCTCCCCCTCGGTCGACGGTACGGACTCCACCACGTCGCCGCCACGGTCCCCGTCGGTCCCCGACCCGACACGCCGTCCGAGGAGCCAGTCGACACCGGCCACGATCGCCACGGCGGCGGCCACGACGATCGTGATCTCGGCACCCGCCCGGTAGCGGGTGATGCCGAAGGTCGTGGCGGCCACGAACGTCGCCAGCACCGGTTGTGCGAGCAACGGGTAGACGGGCCGACGACGACGGTGGAGCATCCAGAGGCCGACCAACGACAACGGTGCGAGCACGAAGTAGGACCACAACGCCTCCCGCACCGGCCAGAAGCTGCTGCCGGGCGGGCCACCGGACCGCCCCTCGACGAACCCGTCGAGTCCGAGGCTCTGGCCGGGTCGGAACAGGTGCCAGAGCCGGCCGACCCTGGCCGCCACGACCTTCGGGAGCTCACCCGCGTGCTCGGCCATGTACTCCCGGGCGATGCGGTTGTACTCCCGGTCCCGGTCCGACCGGTTCGTGGCGGTGGGCTCGGTGATCTGGGGAGCGAGGAGGCACTTCGTGTCGTAGAACCCGAGCGCCGGCCCGCCGTAGGTCAGGTCGCAGTTGGCCGCCACCAGCGTCTGCCCCGCTCCCGTGCTGAGGGGGACGAACGCGTCGAACCGCGCCTGGTTGTAGGCCGCCCACGGACCGAAGGCGACGACGACGACGCCCGCAGCGGCAGCCAGGTGCGCCACTCGACGGCCCGGCGAGAGGGTTCGTCGGGCCCACACCATGGGGAGCACCATCAGGGCGAACAGCGCGAGCGCCTCCGGTCGGTGCATCCCCGCGACGGTGAGGGCGACGGCGGTGAGCAACAGCGCGCTCCAGCGGGGCCGGGCCAGGTAGGAGTAGCAGGCCAGCAGGGCGACGACCGAGGCCAGCATGTAGACGGTCTCGACCATGAGCATGCCGTCGTTGATCCAGAAGTTGGGGTAGAGCGCCGCCGCCCCGGCGGCCACCAGGCCGACCCGGTCGCCCGCCAGTCGACGACCGAGCAGTCCGACCAGCACCACCGTCACGGTGCCCACGAGGCACATCACCAGGCGCTGGCCCTGCGGCGTGGAGACCCCGAGCACGTCGAGCAGGGCGAGGATCAGGACGAACCCCGGCGGGTGGTCGGCACCGGGGGCGACGACGCCGTCGACGAAGTAGTCGAAGGGGTGCAGGAACCCCCTGCCGTCGGCGACCAACTGGGCCTGGAAGTGGTACCAGTAGGCGTCGCCGGTCGTCAGCACCACGCCGGACTGACGCACCAGCACGAAGGCCACGCGCACCGCCAGGGCGACCACGGCGATCCCGGCCAGCCAGCTCGCGAACCGACGGCTCGGCAGGTGGTCGGGTCCGGCATCCGCGGCCGGCTGCGTGTCCGTCATGGCGGTGCACACGCTACGCGGTCGGGGGCACCGTCACAGCGACCCGGCGGGCGAGTAGCGTCTGCGACGCCCGATGGGTGCCACCGCCGACGTCCGACTCCTCCGCCGCGTGCCGATCGGCACGGTCGCGCTGCTCGTGGTCGCCTACGTCCCGCTGCTGCTGACCCGCCCGGGCGACGTCGGCGCCGACACCAAGACCTACCTCTACCTCGACCCCGGTCGGCTCCTGAGCCGGGCGGCGTGGATGTGGGACACCAGCATCGGTGCCGGCACGGTCACCCACCAGAACATCGGCTACCTGTGGCCGATGGGGCCCTACTACTGGCTCCTCGAGACGATCGGCGTCCCCGACTGGATCGCCCAGCGACTCTGGCTCGGCACGATCATCGCGGCGGCGGGACTCGGCGTGCGCTTCCTCCTGCGGGAGCTCCGGTGGGAGGGTGCCGGGGTCACCGTGGCGTCGTTCGCGTACGCCCTGAGCCCGTACCTGCTCCACTACGGGGCCCGGATCTCGGTCATCCTGCTCCCCTTCGCCGGCCTGCCCTGGCTGGTCGGACTCGCGTCGCGTTCGGTCCGACTGGGTGGCTGGCGCTGGCCCGCCGTGTTCGCGCTGGTCACCGTCACCGTCGGGGGCGTGAACGCCACCTCGCTGCTCCTCGTCGTGGCCGGGCCGCTCCTGTGGATGCTCCACTCCGTGGTGGTGGCCCGCACCGCCACCTGGGGCCAGACCGTGGCCGCCGGCCTCCGGATCACCGCGCTCACCCTCGCCACCTCGACGTGGTGGATCGTCGGGCTCGCCCTGCAGGGCGCGTTCGGGATCCCGATCCTCCGCTACACCGAGACCTACGCGACGGTCGCCAACGCCTCCACGGCCACGGAGATCCTCCGCGGGCTCGGCTACTGGTTCTTCTACGGCCGCGACGCGCTCGGCTCGTGGATCTCCGCCGCCGAGCGACTCACCGAGTCCGTGCCGGCGCTGGTGCTGTCCTTCCTGGTGCCGGGTCTCGCGCTCGTCGCCGCAGTGGCGACCAGGTTCCGGCACCGCGGGTACTTCGCCGTGCTGGTGCTGGTGGGCGTGCTGGTCGGGGTGGGGTCGCACCCGTGGGACGCCCCCAGTCCCGCCGGCTCGGTCTTCAGGGCGTGGACGGGGACGGACGCGGGGCTGGCGTTCCGCTCCACACCGAGGGCCATCCCGCTCGTCGCCCTCGGCCTCGCCGTGTTCCTGGGTGCCGGGGTGGCGGCGATCAGCCGCGCTCGACCGACCTGGCACCGGCCGGTCGCTGCCGCCGTGCTGGTCCTGGTGTGCCTCAACCAGTGGGCGCTCTTCGGTGGTGAACTGGTGGACCGGAACCTGCGCCGCCCCGAGGAGCTCCCCGGCTACTGGCTCGAGGCCGCCCGGGCGCTCGACCGGGGAGACCCGAACACCAGGGTCCTCGAGGTACCGGGGACGGACTTCGCGTCGTACCGGTGGGGCGAGACCGTCGACCCGGTCACCCCCGGCCTCACCGACCGGCCGTACCTGGCCCGCGAGCTCATCCCCTACGGCACGCCACCGTCCGCGAACCTGCTCAACGCCCTCGACCTGCCCCTCCAGCAGGGCACGGCCGACCCGCGGTCGCTCGCCCCGGTCGCCCGGCTGTTCGGTGTCGGTTCGGTCCTCCACCGCGGCGACCTGCAGTACGAGCGCTTCCGCACCCCTCGACCCGACACCACCGCCGCCCGACTGGCCGCCACCCCCGGGCTCCGGCTCGCCGAGGTGTTCGGTGCCGACGTCCCCAACACGGCCGACCCTCGACTGCCGCTCCTCGACGAGGTGGCGCTCGGGGCTCCGCCCGGGACGCCGCGCGCCCCGGCCCTGAGCCTCTTCGACGTCGAGGATCCCCTGCCCATCGCCCGGACCGTCTCGGCCTCGGCCCCCACGCTGCTCGCCGGCGACGGCGCCGGGATCGTCCAGTGGGCCGGCTCCGGCGCGCTCGACCCCGCGAGCCCGATCCTCTACAGCGCCACCTTCGCCGGCGACCCCGCCGCACTCCGGGCCCAGGCCGACGAACCCGGGGCCCAGCTCGTGGTGACCGACACGAACCGACGGGCCGCCCGCCGCTGGGGCTCCGTCCGGGAGAACGAGGGTGTCACCGAGCAGGCCGGCGAAGTGCCGCTCGAGGACGACCCCACCGACAACCGCCTCGAGGTGTTCCCGGGCGCCGGCGACGACAGCGCGACCGTCACCGAGCAGGTCGGCGGCGCGCAGGTGCAGGCCTCGTCCTACGGCAACCCGGTCTCCTACACCCCGGCCGACCGGGCCGTCCGGGCCATCGACGGCGACCCGGCCACGGCGTGGCGCGTCGCCGCCTTCGGCGAGCCGCGCGGCGAGTTCCTCCAGATCACACCTCGCAGCCCGGCCACCGTCGACCACCTGACGCTCCTGCAGCCCCAGCGTCCGGCGAACCGGTGGATCACCCGGGTCGAGCTGTCCTTCGACGACGGCGAGCCGGTGACGGTCGACCTCGACGAGCGGTCGCGGACGTTGCCGGGACAGCGGGTCGAGGTCGGCCAGCGGACCTTCGAGCGACTGAGGATCACCATCTCCGAGACCGACGTCCCGCGTCTCGACCGCTACGTGGGCGTCTCCGACGTCGGTCTGGCGGAGGTGACGATCCCCGGCGTCGACCCGGTCAGCGAGGTGGTCCGTCCCCCGACCGACCTGCTCGCGACGGTGCCGCCCGAGGTGGCACTGCAGCGACCCCTCACCTACGTGTTCCAACGGCGGGCCGCGGACCCGGCCGAGGTGGTGGTCGGTGACGAGGAGGCTCGGATCGTGCGCTGGGTCGACGGCACCGCCGACCGGGTGGCCACACCGTTCGGAACGGTCCGGCTCGACCCCGACCGCACCGCCGCCGAGATCGACGGCCTCCTCGGACTCCCCGGGCCCGGGTCCGGAGGACTGGAGGTCAGCGCCAGCGCCTCGCTGCCCGGTGACCCCTGGAGTCGGGCGACCTCGGCGGTCGACGGCCGCACGGACACGGCGTGGCAGACACCGATCAACGCGCCTCGCGGCCAGTGGGTCGCCGTGCAGACACCCGAGGGCCTCGCGGTCGACGGTCTGGACCTGACCTACCGCCGGGACGGCCGACACTCGGTGCCGACACGGCTGACCGTCACCACCGCCGACGGGACGGCGAGCACCGTCGACGTGCCGTCCACCGGGATCGGCGACGTCGTCGACGGCGCCACCGAGACCGTCCGGATCCCGCTGCCGCCGACCACCTCGGACCGGGTGGAGGTCAGGATCGACGAGGTGGACGAGGCCACCTCGTCGGACTGGTTCACGGGGGCCCCGACCGTCCTCCCCGTCGCGATCGCCGAGCTGGGGCTCGGGCCGACGGTTTCGGTGCCCGACGCCGCCGACCCGTGGGACTCCGGGTGCCGGCGCGACCTCGCCGCGCTCGACGGGCGACCGATCGCCGTGCAGGCGGTCGGTACGGTCGGCGAGCTGCTCGACCGGTCACCGGTCGCGTACCGGTCCTGCGATCCTGCCGGGGTCGTGCTCCCCGAGGGTCGCTCGCTCCTGGAGACGAACCCCGGGATCTCGACGGGGCTCCAGGTCGACTCGGTGGTCCTCGCCTCGGCTGCCGGAGGAGGCCCCGGCCCCGACACCCTCCAGACGGGACCCCGGCCGGCACCGGCAGGGCCCTCCACGGCCGTCGACCAGTCGGCGCGGCTGACCTGGGACTACCGGATCACCGGTGCCACGTCGCCCTACTGGGTGCTGCTCGGCCAGTCGTCGAGCGGCGGGTTCGTCGCCCGCACCGCCGACGGGGTCGACCTCGGTGCCCCGACCCTGGTCAACGGCTACGCGACCGGCTGGCTCGTCGACCCGGCCGCGGTCGGACCCGACGCCACCATCGTGGTCCGCTGGGCTCCGCAGACCGCCGTGTGGGTGGGCCTCGGCCTCTCCGCACTCGGCGTGCTGGCCTGTCTGGCGATCGTGGCGTTCCCCCGCAGGCGGACCGTCCCGGACGACGACCGACCGGTCCTCCGCCCCGAGGTGACACCCCCGTGGGAGCCGACCGGCGGGACCGTCGCACCCGGCGCGGCCCTCGGCGTCGGACTCGCCGGTGGGTTGCTCGCGTGGCTGGTGGCCGGCCCGGCGGTGGGCGTGGCGGTGGGTGTCCTGGTCGCGCTCGCCGTCGTGCTCCCCCGGGGCCAGCTGCTGCTGCGCGCCGCCGTGCTCCTGCCGTGGGCCGCGGCGGCCGGCTTCGTGATCGCCAAGCAGTTCCGCAACGGCTACGTGCTCGACTTCAACTGGATGAACCAGTTCGAGCTCACCCACGCCTGGACGCTGCTCGTGGTGTGCGCCCTCGTCGCCGACCCGGCCGTCTCGGCCCTCCGCCGTCGTCGCGGTCAGTCGAGCGGCTGACGGCAGACGGCGAACAGCACCAGCGTCGTGGTGTCGATCGCGTCGGTCGTGGCGAAGTCGTCGGCCGTGATCCCCGAGGAGCCACCGGTCTGCGAGGACGAGGTGTACCGGTAGGCGAACCGACGCCCGGTGGCGTGGAGCCAGACGAACGCCTGGCGCGGCAGTCGGTGCCGGATCCCCAGTGGATCGAGTCGCAGGAGGCGGTCCGCCATCGCCCGACGCTGCTCGAAGTCGGCCTTGGCCACCTCGTTGGCGTCGAGCCCGAGCACCTCGACGGACCCGAAGTGCCGACGGAGGGTCGCCGTGAGGTCCTCGGGGGTGAACAGGTAGACGTGGTACGGGTTCTCGAAGTCCGCCGGCGCGTTCGGGGTGAGGAAGAAGGCGGTGCCGTCGTCGGCGAGGACGCGCGACACCTCTCGGACGTGCAGCTCCGGGTCCACGAAGTGCTCGATGAGGTGCGAGGAGCACACGGCGTCGAAGGCGCCGTCACGGAGACCCAGCCGGGACCCGTCCCCGCACACCGCCGACAGGCCGTCCCGGCCGTGCACCCGGACGGCGCTCGCCGCCGTGGCCGGGTCGTAGTCGACCCCGACCACGGCCCGGTCGTCGGTCGCGAACCCGACGCTCTCGTCGCCGAGCCCGCACCCCACGTCGAGCAGTCGACCCGGCCCCAGACGGGCCCGGACCTCGCGGTACCCGGCGGCGTGCAGGGCCAGCAGGGAGTCGGGCGTCTCGCCCTCGATGGGGCGCTCACCGGTGAGCTTCACGATCCTCCTCGGGCCGACGACCGCCGCGTAGTGTAGGCGGGTCGTGAACACGCCTGTTGCCAGCGAGGAGACTCGCCGCAAGATCGCCGACCTGGCGGCCGACAGCGGGATCGGGACGGTCCACCTGCTCGGCTGGCGGGATCTCGACGACCCCGAGGCGGGTGGGAGCGAGATCCACGCCCACAACATCGGGTCGATCTGGACCCAGTCGGGTCTCAGCGTGACCATGCGGACGTCCTCGTCGGTCGGACGCCCTCCCGTCGCCACCCGGGACGGCTACACCGTCAGCCGACGGGGCAACCGGTACACGGTGTTCCCCCGGTCGGCACTCGCCGAGGCCACCGGTCGGCTCGGCCCGTGCGACGGACTGGTCGAGATCTGGAACGGCATGCCGTTCCTCTCGCCCCTCTGGCGCCGGGGTCCGCGCGTGATCTGGTTGCACCACATCCACGGACCGATGTGGGCCATGAGCCAACCCGGACCGATCGCTGCCGCCGGGGTCGCGCTCGAGGAGCGGATCGCGCCGCGCCTCTACCGACGCCAGCACGTGGTCACCCTGTCCCACACCTCGCGCGACGAACTGCTCGAGCACGGATTCCGCCCCGAGCTCGTCGAGGTGATCCCGCCGGGGGTCGACCCCGGGTTCACCCCGGGCGGCGTCCGATCGGCCACGCCGCTCGCGGTCGCCGTGGGGCGGCTGGTCCCGGTGAAGGACTTCCCCCGGCTGGTGGCGGCCTTCGCCCGGGTCCGCGACCGGGTGGGCGACGCCCAGCTCCGGATCGTGGGCGAGGGGTACGAACGACCGGCGATCGAAGCGGCGATCGCCGAGCACGACGCCGCCGACTACGTGACCCTGCTCGGCCGCATCGGCGACGCCGAACTGCTCGACCTCTACCGGCAGGCCTGGACGGTGACGTCCGCGTCCATCCGGGAGGGTTGGGGCATGACCATCACCGAGGCGGGCTCGTGCGGCACCCCGGCCGTCGTGAGCGACATCGCCGGTCACGCCGACGCCGTGGTGGAGGGCGAGTCCGGCCTGCTCGCCCGCGACGACGACACCCTGGTCGGCGGCCTGGTCCGGGTCCTGAGCGACACCGCCGAGCGCGACCGCCTCGGCCGGGGTGCGCTGGCCCGGGCGGCCACCCTCACCTGGGAGCACGCCGCGCTCCACAACTTCGAGGTCCTCGCCACCGACGCCACCGAGCGGCGGGGTGCGGGCCGGGTCCGGAACCGGGCGTTGGTGCCGTCGCGGTGAGCTCCCCGTTCGTGCTCGGCGTCGACCTCGACGGCGTGTGCGCCGACTACACCTCGGCCTTCCGGACCGCGGTGGCCCGGCACCGGGGCCTCGACGAGTCGACCCTGCCCGACGAGGTCACGTGGGACTTCGCCGAGTGGGGACTCGACCGGGAGTCGTTCCTCGCCCACCACCGGCGGGCCGTGGTCGAGGACCACCTCTTCGCCACCATGCCCCCGATCGACGGTGTCTCCGACACGCTGTGGCGCCTGTCGGACGCCGGGGTGTGGATCCGGGTCATCACCCACCGTCTGGTCTCGAACTGGAACCACGCCACCGCCGTCGCCGACACCGTCGCCTGGCTGGACGATCGTCGGATCCCCTACCGGGACATCTGCTTCCTCGGGGCCAAACCCCAGGTCGGCGCCGACCTCTACGTCGAGGACGCCCCCCACAACGTCGAGGCGCTCCGCGCCTCGGGCGCCCGGGTCGTCGTGTTCGACCAGCCCTACAACCGGCACCTCGGCGGCCTGCGGGCCCGCACCTGGACCGAGGTCGAGGACCTCGTGGTCCAGGCGGTCGTCGACTCCGGACGCCCCTTCCCCAGTCCCCTGCCGCTGGCCGGCCTCGCCGGGGCCGGGGACCGACTCGGGGGTGAGTCCGGGGATCCCACGGACGCGTTAGCGTCGAGCAGCACCGAGGAGGCCCGTGAGCAACGCTGAGCCGCGCACCGAGACCACCCACGACGACCCCCGCAGCCCGGCGGTGAGCCGACGCGAGGCACTCGTGGCGATCTTCGTCGTCAGTCTCGCCGGGCTGCTGCTGGAGGTGTCCTACACCCGGATCATCTCCTACAAGCTCTGGTACTACTACACCTACCTGGTGATCGGGCTGGCGCTGCTCGGC